>CAZJYH010000136.1:0-9878 GCA_964549365.1 uncultured Alphaproteobacteria bacterium | reverse complement strand
GAGGCGGCCCAGGTCGTTGCGCAGCAGATCCACGATCATCAGGTTCTCGGCGCGATCCTTCGTGGCGGTGCGCAGTTCCTCGCGGATCGCTTCGTTCTCCTCGTCGGTGGCCGCTCGCGGACGCGTCCCCTTGATCGGCTTCGATTCCACCCAGCCGTGACGGTCGATCAGCAGGAACCGCTCGGGGGAGGACGAGAGCACCGAGATGTCGCCGAAGCGAAGGAACGCCGCGTACGGGGCCGGGTTGATCGAGCGGAGCGTGCGATACGCCTCCAGCGGATCGACGTCGACGGCGGCCGTGATCCTGTTCGTCAGGCACACCTCGTAGGTTTCCCCCTCGTCGATCTCCGCGAGGCAGATGTTGATGTTGCGCAGGTAGGTGTCGTGATCGTCGGCGAGGTGGAAGACGACGGGCGCCGCCGCCTCCGGGCGCACATCGGGCGCCGGGAGGTCGAGCGTCCGGCGATCGAGCGCGGCCTCCGTCTCGTCGAACCATGTCTCGGCCCATTCCGCCCCACCGTTCGGCACCAGCGAAACCAGCCACACGGCCGACTCGTGGTGATCGAACGCGATCATCCGGTCGGCGAAGATCATCGCGGCGTCCGGGTACGGTGAGCTGTACGCGGCGCGGGCGCCGCATTCGGCCTTCAGCTCGTAGCCGAGATAGCCGACGAAGCCGCAGTTGAAATCGAACGTGAGATGGTCGGCATAACATCGCCGGCGTTCGAGCTCGCGCCCGAGGTACTCCAGGATGCTCTGGTTGCGCGTTTGCACCACACCCCCCTCGGCGATCGTCAGGTGCCGGCCGTCCAGCTCGTAGGTCACCGTGGCGGCCAGTGGTCCGTCGGCGGCTCCCATGAAGGAGAAACGCGCCAGCCCCTCTTCGACGCGGCTGCTGTCGAGCCAGAACGCGTCCGGCGCGTTCGCGTAGAGCCCCATGAACGCCTTCTCGGGATCGTACCATTGCGCCAGCTTGCGGCTCCGTATCTCGAACTCCGGTGCGCGCTGCGCTTTGTGGCGGGGTGCGTACTGGGAAAAGACCACGTGCCCATTGCCGTTACTGTTCCCCTGAATCCTCGCCGTCATGTCCCGGAAGTTCGTCAGCAACCGGCTCCCGAATTCAGTGCATATGGACTCCGGATGAAACTGCACGCCCCACATCGGGCGGAGGCGATGGCGGAGCGCCATGATCACGCCGTCTTCGGTCCAGGCAATTTTCTCGAGCGGTTCGGGCATGCCGTCGGCCACCATCAGCGAATGGTAGCGCACCACGTTGAAGCCCTGAGGTATCCCGGCGAAGAGCGGTGAGTTGTCGTGGTAGACGGGGCTGGTCCGGCCGTGCATCACCTCCGGCGCATGAACGATGCTCGCACCGTATGCATGGCCGATTCCCTCATGTCCCAGGCATACGCCCAGCACCGGCACCCGCGCTTCGAGCAGCGCGCTCATGCAGACGCCGAAGTCGCGATCGTTCTCCGGACGTCCGGGACCCGGCGAAAGCACGATGTTGTCCACGCGGAGTTTCGCCAACTCCTCCCATGTCGCCTGATCGTTCGCGACCACAATGGGTTCCTCCCGTTCACCTCCGCAATCATCTGGAAGAGGTTGAACGTGAAGGAGTCGTAGTTATCGATGATCAGCGTCTTCATGGTCTCGGTACCGGTTCCGATGCTTCATGTGGGGGAGTGGGTGCCCGTCCACGCTGTTGGATCGATCCAGAGTGCGGCCGGCGTTCTCGCGTGAGCCCGCCTCCGCGCGCACGGGCTGCACGAGTCCGGCGTCGTCCGCGACACGCCGGAAGATGCCGACAAGATACACGGCGGCACGATCCCGTTCATCCGGGCGCTGCGGAACGATCGCGGCCTGCGGGGCGATTCACTTCACGAGAGAACGTGATGACACTGGCGGTTACCTACACAACGCCGGAGAGCACCGCGAACTGATGCGTTGCGCCGGAGTGCACGGTACGTGACACGTGCGACGATCGCGACAGCGCAAGGTGCAGATGGTTGCTAAGGGGCCGGTAGCCTCGTTGGCCTGCACTTTCTTCGGAAAAGATAACCTGCCATGTATCGGGCCAAGAGTACATCTTTTGGTACCCTGCCATGTTGCCTACGTAATTGCTCCGATCTCGGATTGCCGCGGCGCCGAAATTCGGCGGTCGACCGGCGTGTCGCCGGCCTCCGACCCCAAATGACACGGCCCCTTCGGCAACGCTGTGTCCGAAGGGGCCGTACGGTTTCGACGGCATGCCGCCGGTCTGTTGCCCGGGGCTACGGGCAGGGCTGCACTTCAACGCGGCAGGTGTCGCCGTTGATGATGAGCGTGACGATCCCGGGCGGCGGCGGCATCGGGATGTTCGGCGCCGGCACGACAAATGAACCGTCGGCATTCGACGGAACCGGCCCGGCCGTGTTCCCGGCCAGGTCCTTGATGTTGACCGGGGAACCGCCCGGTGTGATGGCGCCGGGGAGACCCTTGATGATGTTGCCGCCGGTGACGATCGGGCAACGATATGCACGGATCTTGGAGCAGTCCACGGCGGCGAGCGCCACGCTGTAGACGACGGCCCCAAGCGCAAGGATCGCGATGAGCGAGTATAGACGATGACGTGTCATTCGGAATACCTCTGTGTGATTCATGGATGTGAATGAGGAGGGTGAGATTGTTGGTACGTCGCTGGACATTCCTTCCGGACCGGGCGCGGGTCTGATCCAGCGAAACATATCCCGGCACGATATGTCCGAAGGGCGCGCCGGGATGTGTTCATCGTCGCCCGGGTGGAGTGACGGTGGCGCGTACTCGATCGAGATGGTCGATCGAGTACGCGCCGCGCCCGC
The DNA here is from genome assembly GCA_964549365.1 of uncultured Alphaproteobacteria bacterium. Taxonomy (GTDB): domain Bacteria; phylum Bacteroidota; class Ignavibacteria; order OLB7; family OLB7; genus JAFDZV01. Next base: position 7,038 of record CAZJYH010000136.1, on the reverse strand, counting down.
TAGTTGCCGTCGTCGTTCAACGGCGGGCACTTCTCGACGGTCTTGATGCACGAGTCCTTCCCAACCTTGACAACGACCTGGTCGCCGACGGCCACGTCGAGCACGGCGACACCGGCGAAGAAGGATCCGTCTGCATTCGCGGTGGTCTCGCGTGTAACCTTGGGGGCGCCCACCTTGTAGGCCGTAACCGTCGCGCCGCCCGTCACCGAGCCGGCCGGGCCGCCCATGTAGTCGCCGCCCTGCGCCGGTGAGCAGTCATAGACGTGGATCTTATCGCAGTCGATCGCGGCGTACGCAACGGTATAGGCGGCAAGCGCGATCGCAAGCGTCAGCCAGCGTGAGGGGAATTTCGAGGCCATCATTCTGCTCCTTTCCTTATTGGATGGATGTGTGCTGTGAGAAGCTCGGTGTGGCGTCGTGATACGCTCACCATGCCCGAGCCGAACGTGTGAGATGTTGTCTATCGTGTGATCTTGACTTCGCCCTTGCCGTTGCCCGACGTTACCGTGAGCACGTTGCCGATGGTATGATCGAAGCCCTCCGGCAGGTTGATCTCCTTGATCACGAAGGAGCCGTCGCGCTCGGCCGTCGTCGTGGCGGTCTTGCCGTCCTTGTCGGTGACGGTAACCTTTGCCCCGGCACCGACGGCGCCGGCGGTGCCGCTGATGATCATGCCGCCGGTAGCGACCGTTCCGCGGGATGCGGTGATCTTGCTGACATCCACCTGTGCCGTCGCCGACGTGGACGCAAACAGAACGGCGAAGATGACGGCGATCGCCGCTGCCGCCGCGCGATGATACGTGCGTGAATTCATGGTGTGCTTCTCCTATATCGATGAGTGGATCGACGAGGCAACGCGATGCCCTCGGCCCATGCAGGGAGCGTCATGTCACTACGAGCTTGATCTTGAGAATGCAGCGGTAGGGCTCGTGGTCGGCCCCGATCATCGTCACCTCGATGGACCACGTCGTCGTGCCGGCGCTTACACCGCATACCGTGACGAATCCCGTGACCGGGTCGATCGTGCAGGTCCCGATCGCCGGGTCGCCGCCTCTCGGGGTGCCTGGGTTGGTTGGTCTGAAGAGCGTCGTGCATGCGCCGACGCGCAATGGAATCACATAGGCCGACGGGCAGTCCGGGATAAATGCCGTCGCGAGCCGTGAGTTCATGGCACTGCCGGACGCGGATGCTCCAAACGCAAGCGTGAGCACGGTCGCGATCGCGATCACCGGGCCCAGCATCCTTCTGTGTCGTGGGGACGTTTGCATGTGTGTGCTCCTATCGGTTTCCTGACGTAGATGGATCGCTGTGTGTACCCGGCATTCCCTCATCGAATTTTGTCGGACGGAATGCCGATTGCACCGCTACGATGTTTAATGCCACGTTCGGGAATGGGAACAAGCATTCCCTCCCTCGAACGCATGTGGGTCAAGGGGAATCGGAAGGGGGGATTCGTTCGATCGGCGTTGTCGAAGCCGCTGGGGTGCGTATGAGAACCATGCAAAGGTATTTTCCTCGGAGAGTTCCCGGGAGTACATGTTGTGGTACCCCTGAGGGGTTGCGATCGGGTCGGCGCTCTTCGAAATGAATCACGGCAACCCGCTCGTTCCGGGTTGCCGTGATCGCATGTGGGAATGTTGCGCGTCCTGATGCTCACTTGCACTTCTTGATCGCATCCTCCAGCGCCTCCTTTGCCTTCTCCGCCTTCTCGGCCGCCTTCTGCGCATCGGCCGCGCTCGTCTCGGCATCCTTCTGCGCCCTGGCGGCATCCTTCCGCGCCTTCTCGGCGGCCTTCTGCGCCTTTGCGGCATCCTCCCTGGCCTTCTTTGCGGCATCCAGCGCTTTCCTGGCCGCGGCCTCCGCATCGGCCGCCTTCTTCCGCGCTTCCTCGGCCTTTCGCTTCAGCTCGTTGCGCTGCCACTGCTTCGAACGCTCATCCTCCTTCGCCTTGCGATAGTCATCGGCGGCCTTCTGCGCATCGGCGGCGGCCTGCTGTGCCGCTTCGATCTTCGCGTCCGCATCGTCCTGAGCAGTCTTCGATGCCTCGCCCGCCTTGTTCGCGGCGTCGTCGGCCTTCTGCGACTTGTCGTTCGCCTCGTCGGCGGCCTTCTTCGCGGCGGCGGCCTTCTTCGCTGCTTCATCGGCGCGTCGCTGCGCCTCCGCCGCCGCGCGGCGTAGCTCGGCGATCTTCTTCTCGCAGCTGTCGGAGACCTTCGTCGTGCCGCCCGGGTTCGTTGTGCCCGTGCCGCCCGGGTTCGTTGTGCCCGCGCCGCCCGGGTTCGTTGTGCCCGTGCCGCCCGGATTGTTGCCGCCTGTGTTGCTTCCGGTGCCTCCGGTCGGCGTGCTTCCCGGTCCGCTTCCGGTGCCGCCGGTCGGCGTGCTTCCCGATCCGTCGCCGGTTCCGGAGCCGTCGGCCTTCTTGTCGCACTCCTTGACGGTGACCTTGATGACGAGGGTGCAGCGCCGCGGCGTATGATGCTCGTCGAGGCTGGTGATCTCCACGGTGATCGTGGTGGTCCCCGCGGCCAGCCCGGTGATGGAGACCTGCCCCTTGGCGTCGATGCCGCCGGAGGCCTTGGAAGGATCGGTGTTGCCGATGACCTTCGGCTCCTTCGGGATGAACGGGGTGATCGTCTCCCCCTTGCAGATCGTCATCGCGTAGCTCCACGAGCACGGCGCCGCCGCGGCATTGCCTCCTGCCTGCCTGCCCCCCGCGTTGTTGCCGCGAATCGGGCCGCCTGCGTTGAGCCATCGGATCCCGGACGTGACCGTCGCGCTCCCCGTGCCGTCGAGCAGGTGCACTCCCCACACAAACGCCGAGCTGCTCGATGCGCCCAGCGTGGGATCGGTCGGCAGATACTGGTACGACGTGCCGGTGACGGTCCGTTCGGCGATCGGTGCGTTGCGTTGGAATGCGGTGGAACCATCCTGCCCGGGATAGACCGGGACGATGCGGAGCCGGTAGACCGGCGGAGTGCCCGGGGTGTTGCCGGGTACCCAGCTGAAGCGTGGGAGGGAGTTGCTCGCGAGCGTGTCGTGGTCCGCCGGCGCAAGCAGTTCCGGTGCGCGCGGCACGTCGATGCGGAACGTTCCGCAGGCCGTGCCGGTCGATGCGATATCGGCGCCGCGGTCGTTCACCAACCGCGCGCAGAACTCGTAGCGGCCTTCGGGGAGCGCATTCGTGGCGCGCGCAAGATTCCGGTACGCCGGGTCCACGTCGATCGTGCGCTCATCGATCACATCCGGACCGAACCGCAGGGAGGTCGATGGGCCCGGCGGGATCGACAGCCTCGGCAGCGCGGCGTAGTTGTCCTTGGTGCGCGCCACCACGGCGCCCGTTTCGACGTTACGGACCACGAACGCAATGTGTGCGTCCGGGTAGGCGGGGCCGCCGGCCGGATTGTTCACCGCTACCTGCACAAGTGAACGATCGCGCGTCCATGCCGAAAGCTGGGCCGGGAGCGGCGAGCGCGTGTTTACCGTGATGCGCACCTGCGCGGTTGCCGTCAGAGTCATCGTCGCCAGGACGATCAGTGCAAGAGTAAGATGTCGCGTGATCATGATACTGTTCTCCCATCCTTGAATGTGTTGTTTGAAGTATGCGTTCAGAGCCTTGATGATTATCAACGTCCATCAGTCTATGAGCAGGGCTTAAAGAACGGTTAAGACTTCAGGAGGGGGGTGATTCGGAAATTGCCGGGTGTGTCGAGCGCGGGCATGCGTCGGCCGTGCGCACCGTTGCCGTGCGTTGCGCCATCCGCGGAATTCGTCGAATGCCGCTCAGAATCCGATGGAGTAGACCAGCGAGCCGACGTTGTCGTTCGTGCCGGGCGTTCCGTACAGCCGTGCGACGAGCCGCAGCGAGAGCGTGCCGCGTTCCCACGGACGATAGTCGATCGATACGGTCGCACGCCCTGATGTCTCCCGGACGTCGGCGATCGCCGACGTGCACTGTTCCAGCGCCAGCTTCCCCTCCAGGTCTCCGCCGAGGATCGTGTAGCCGGCCGACGGCCCGAACGACGTCGTGCGGCTTCCGAGGCCCGTGCCGTCGAAGGTCGTGTGAAACGCCGTGAAGCCGAGCGTCAGCGAGGAAGGGTACGAGGCGAGCCAGAAGAGCTGAAGCGTTCGTGCCGTGGTGTTCGTCGACGTGCGTTCGCCGATGCGTGTCTGCCGGTCGTCATCGGTCGTGTAGGCGGCGCCGACGTTGTGTTGTGCGTCGAACGCCGTGAACCGGGCGCGCGGTGATATCGTGAACGAGTGTGCCGTGCCGCCGGCAGGGAATGTGTCGTGCCCTTGCACTGCCGCCGTGCCGAAGTTCGTGTACGATGCGTCCAGGCCGAACGTCTCGTTCAGTTGCGTGCTGATCGCGGTCGATGCCAGGATGCGCTGCGTGGTACTGGTCCGTTGCCCGAGCAGATTGTTGAGCCGCAGGCCGTACGTTCCGTCGATCCGCAGATCGCCGTCGAACAGTGCGAGCGAGGGGGATGCGGTGGCCTCCATGAGATCGTTCTCCAGGAACGGCGTCCCGGGCGCACGATAACCAGGCCCGACCCACCGCGCCGAGAGTGCCAGGCGCGCTTCGCGGAGCGGGGTGATCTCCGCGCTTGCGCTCGCGGCGCCGTCGAAGCGGGATGTGTACCGCGGCGTGAAGATGCCGGCCGCCCCCGGAGCGCCGGTGATCTCGCGTGATGTCATGTCCGACGTAAACGCCGCGACTGCAGCCTCGCCGCGCACGCGCAGCACGTCGTCGATCGGCATCATGCTGAACGCCACCGAGACGGCCGTGTTCTCCGTTGCGGGGGATGTACGCAATGGGGGCTCAACCGAGATGGAATCATCGACAACGCGCGCAAGGCGCAGCGAAAAGGTCCCGCCGCGGTCGTCGTCGTATCCGACGCTCGCGGCCGTGAACGTACGGTCGTACGGCGTCTCGCCGATCCGTTCATACGCGGCCGCGACCGTATCCGCCGGCGATGCGCCGAGTCTCGCGGCGGCGCTGCGTTGCCGGCCGTGGAACGCGAACGCCCGGAGCGCGCCCGGTGAGATCTCAACGCCGTAGCCGTTCAGCGACGCATCGGCGATCGTCAAGGGGGAGAGCGCGATGTGATGATAACCCGCATGCAGCGTCAGCCACCCGAAGAGTCGAGGATGGGCGCCGATCTCGGCGCTCGTTCCACCGTACGCCTCCGGCGCGGCCTGAGCATAGATCTCGATCGGTATCTCCAGGTTCTCGCCGAACTCGAACCGAGCGGTGACGCCTGCGTGCGCCGTCGCCGGGAGGCGCCCTCCCGTGCGCGCCGAGGCTCCGAGCGTCTCCGCGGAGAGCGTCGCGTTCCCTTCCCATGAGAAGGCCGAGTTGCCCGGAGACGCGCTCTGCGCCGCTTCCCACGGTTCCGGTTCGTTGAGCGGTTGTGCGTGCGCGTTCGCGGTGAGGAAGATCGCCGGTACGACGATCGAGAGTGCATATCGAATCGATCTCGGATTCATGGTCGTTGGCCTCCATTGTTGTGTAACCTCGATTGTGAAGCAGGGGAGCGTGTTTCATCGATGGTGAACAGTCTATGCGGGGGGCTTAAAAGGGGCTTAAATACTACAAGAGTACTTGTTACTAACGAGTGATGAAATAGTGATTTTTCGCACGTTTTGCGCGTGTTTGTGCTAGTTGTTATTGACTGGCGACAGTCAATCGCTATACATTTGTGACACAATTGTGAACCGTATCATCGGATTGGAGTTGAGCATGGGCGTGAACATTCGAGAGAAGAAGCTGAAGGACGGGCGCATCGCCCTCTACCTGGACATCTATTGGCGGGGGAAGCGAACCTATCGGTGGTTGAATGCCTACATCGGCAAGGACGCGAAAGTCAACCGAGAGGCGCGGCAGATGGCCGAGCATGAGCGCATTCAGGAGGAGCTGAAGCTCTCCGGCCGTGCGCTCGGGCACCAGACGAGCGCGGACCGGCGGTTGCTCTTCGCGGCCTACCTGCGGGAACTTGCGCCACAGAAACGCGCGGCGTCGACTATCTACCACTACGAGCGAGCGGCCCGTTTCGTCGAACAGTTCACACCGACGGGCATACGCCTGGCCGACATCGACGGCGATTGGCTCGCGAGCTTCAAGGCATGGATGCTTGAACGGATGGCACATAACAGTGCCGCGACAACGTATTCGATTATCGCGGCGGCTCTCAATCGTGCGGCGCGGCAGGGCAAGGTCCGCGACAATGTCACCAAGCATGAAAAGGCACTGACATTCAGAAAGACCAATCGGGAGTTCCTCAACGAAGCGGAGATCGAACGGTTTGCCGCCACAGAGTGTTCGCGCCCCGACGTGCGTCGTGCCTTCCTCTTCTCGTGCTGCACGGGCCTGCGATTCAGCGACGTGAAGGCGCTGACGTGGAGCCGTATCGTGCTCGATCCCAATGGGCCGGCACAACTCCGATTCACCCAGCGCAAGACCCGGGAGGTTACCTACCTGCCGCTTGCCGCGATGGCCGTCGAGTTGCTGGGACCGTGTGGCGCGCCGGGCGATCGTGTGTTTCAGCTCCCGACGAACAAGGACGCCAACGTCGTACTACGGCGTTGGGCGAAGCAGGTCGGGCATCCTCGCCACATCACGTTCCATGCCGCACGTCATTCGTTCGCGATGATGTTGTTACGTGCCGGTGTCAACCTGTTCGTTGTGAAGGAACTCATGGGGCACGCCAACATCAACAGCACGCTCACCTATCTGCACATGCTGGCCGAGGATCAGCATCAGGCGATCACACGATTGCCGGCGCTCGATCTGGGCCTGCCTAGCGACGCGGCGCAGCAGCCGAACAGGCAGCCAACGCCGGCGCGGCCTGACGAAGGTGTTACGGTCGTGCTGCATTCGCATCGGGCAGTGCTCCCGGAAGCACCAGCGCCGAACGGTTCGTCCGCACGAGTCCGGACGCCGCGAAAGGCAACGGTCGGAGGTATACGTGTGGGCACACGATAAATGTGAACGCAACTTATTTCGCCGTTTCCGGTAAATGGGCTTGCATTTTGCCGGCG
>CAZJYH010000135.1:0-9895 GCA_964549365.1 uncultured Alphaproteobacteria bacterium | reverse complement strand
CTTCAGCCTGCGCCCATCAACCCGCCCGGCGTACAGTACCGGGATGCGAGAAACGAAGGTGCGGTAGGCGCAGGTCTTCAGCCTGCGCCCATCAACCCGCCCGGCGTACAGTACCGGGATGCGAGAAACGAAGGTGCGGTAGGCGCAGGTCTTCAGCCTGCGCCCATCAACCCGCCCGGCGTACAGTACCGGGATGCGAGAAACGGTTGAATGCCGTTCTCCGGTGATTTCCGACCAAGGCGAGGCGTAGCCGAGCGTACCAAGAACCAAGTACTAAGCACTCATCCGTGCCTGAATACGTAACACCTGGGGTTTATTTCGAATACCGCGACACGGCTCCGACCGTTCGCGGCATTCGAACCGATATCGCCGGCTTCGTCGGGTTGGCCCAGCGCGGACCGCTCGATGTGCCGACGCGTGTGGAATCGTGGCGACAATTCCAGGCGATTTTCGGGTCGTTTGTGTCGTACGGATTTCTCGCCTACGGTGTGAAGGGCTTCTTCGAGAACGGCGGACGCGCCTGTTACGTGGTGCGTGACGCCGCGCCGACGGCGGCGAAGGGATCGTTCACGATGAAGAACGCGGCCGGCACGGACATCATCCGGCTCGACGCGGCCAACGAGGGAACCTGGAGCGGCGCGATCTCGATCACGCTGCTCGATACGAACGCATCGGCGGGAACGTTCGCGCTGCGCGTGAACTGCGGCCCGGCGCTCGAAACGTTCCGTGATCTCTCCGCCGATCCCGCCGCCGAGCGCTACTTCGCAACGGTGATCAACTCCGGCACCGAGACCACCGCGGCCTCGCGCTGGGTGACGGCCGAGGCGTTGAGCGCGCTGCCTGACGACATGATGCCGAACGCGGCGGAGTCCGGCATGACCGATCGCGTCGCCTGGCTCACCGGCGGCGCCGACGGGCTGGCCGCTCTCTCGGTTGCCGATCTGCTGGGCGATCCGAGCGTGCCGCCGGCCGAGATGAGGGGCCTCTGTGCGCTTGGATTGGTTGACGAGGTGAGCATCATCGCCATCCCGGACATTCAGATCCGCCCGGTGCTCACGCCGTCGGCCCCGCCGCCGCCGAAGCTCCCGCCGATGGATCCGTGCCTGGTGCCTCCCGTGCCGGCCAAGCCCGCGGCGCCCGGCACGAGCGCAACCGAGCAGCCGCCGGGCTTCACGGAGTCCGAGATCGCGCGGCTGCAGGAGGCGATGGTGTTGCAGTGTGAGAACCTGAAGGATCGCTTCGCCGTGCTCGATGCCCCGCTCGACCCGACCACGTTCAAGAGCCTGACGGTGACCAACGTGGCGGCGAAGCGGAACGACTTCGAATCGGAGCGGGGATTCGCGGCGCTCTACTATCCGTGGATCAAGGTGTACGACCCCATCGGCACGCCCGGCGCGCTGATGCGGACGATCCCGCCGAGCGGGCACGTGTGCGGGCTCTACGCACGCACCGATCTCGATGTCGGCGTGCACAAGGCCCCGGCCAATGGGGCGCTGGAGTGGTGCGCCGACGTGGCGGTGAACGTCGGCGACGAGGAGCACGGCGTGCTCAACCCGATCGGCGTGAACTGCATCCGGCCGTTCCCGGGACGCGGCATCCGCGTCTTCGGCGCGCGTACTATCAGCTCGAACGCCGACTGGCGCTACGTGAACGTGCGCAGGCTGATGATGATGATCGAGGAGGCGGTGGATGAGTCCACGCAATGGGCGGTGTTCGAGCCGCACAACGCCCTGCTGCGGCAGGGGCTCATCGCCGGAGTCTCGAGCTATCTGAATGCGCTCTGGAAGAAGGGCTGCCTTGCCGGCAAGACCGCCGCCGAGGCCTACTTCGTCCGCTGCGACGACTCGAACAACCCGCAGACGAGCGTCGATGCCGGGCGCATCATCGTCGATGTCGGCGTGGCCGCGGCGATACCGGCCGAGTTCATCGTGTTCCGAATCGGTCGCACCGCCGAGGAACTTGAAATCGTGGAGAGATAGGCGATGGCAGACGATCCGATGATGAGCTTCAATTTCTACGTGTTGCTGATCGACACGTCCGGTCTGCTCGCGACCATCTCCACGGCGATCAACGCGTTCACCGCCGGCGGCTTCAACGAGTGCAGCGGCCTCGGCGGGCAGCTTCAGGTGGAGGATTACAACGAGGGGGGCGTGAACGACTACGTGCACAAGTTCGCCACCCGCATGACCTACTCGAACATCGTGCTCAAGCGCGGCATGGCCTTCACCGAGGATCTCTGGAACTGGCACTACGACTACGCGACCGGGAAGGGGAATCGCCGCGACGGATTGATCGCGCTCCTCGGACCCACTCGCGACCCCGTGAAGGTCTGGACCTTCAAGCGCGGGCTTCCGCTGAAGTGGACCGGGCCCACGCTGAACGCGCAACAGAGCAATGTGGCGATCGAGACGATCGAGATCGTACACGAGGGGCTGGAGCTCATGTCGGCCGGAACGATTCTCGGCGATGTCGGCGCCTCGATCGTGAGCGCGTTCGGTTGAATTGAAAATTGGAAATTCTGAATGTGGAACCGATGGAGGCGGCGAGCGATGCATCGAGCCCCGCCTGTGTCGCCCGCGCCCCGAGTCAACTCGGGGCGAACACACGCGTCCCGACCTGTTGTCGCAGAATTCGGCGTTGTCGCGGAGTTGACTCCGCGACCCGGATGCCGGGAATTGAAAATTGAGAATGCTGAATGTGGAACCGATGGAGGCGGCGAGCGATGCATCGAGCCCCGCCTGTGTCGCCCGCGCCCCGAGTCAACTCGGGGCGAACACACGCGTCCCGACCTGTTGTCGCAGAATTCGGCGTTGTCGCGGAGTTGACTCCGCGACCCGGATGCCGGGAATTGAAAATTGAGAATGCTGAATGTGGAACCGATGGAGGCGGCGAGCGATGCATCGAACCCCGCCTGTGTCGCCCGCACCCCGAGTCGACTCGGGGCGAACACACATGGCGCCGACGAACCGGCCCTGAGCCACGGAGGTTTCGCATTCATAATTCGTAATTCCCAATTCATAACTCGTAATTCCCAATTCCTAACTCATAATTCCTCAACCCCATGCCGGTAACGATCGGAACACTGACGAGCCGGGTATCCGTCGACGACAGCGGAAAGGCCCAGGGGATGGGCCGCGACGAAATCGAGCGGCTGGTGAAGCTGGTGGCCGCGCGTCTGAAGGAGATGAAGAAGGACGGCGGCGACGACGGCGAAATTCCCGAGCGGATGTCGGACTCGAAATGAGAAATCGGAATGCAGAACGCGGAATGAAGGATGCGAATTGCGGAACGATTGCTGCCGGCGACGCATTTGCCGGACCGTTGACTGACGCCCGGTGTCATCGCGAGGCAAATGGCGCGCACGTGCGCGGTTCCTTGACAAGGAACAACCGGTGTCATCGCGAGGCTGAGCGTAGCGAGGCCGTGGCGATCTCGCGTCAGGACCATGTGGTCGAAATTCGGCGAGATGCGCTTCGCAGCCCTCCGGGTGCTTCGTCGCTCCGCTCCTCGCTATGACGACGGGATATGTTTGCCAAAAATGACAGGTAAGTCGACATTTCGTCACGATTCCGCATTGTCAATTCCGCATTCTGAATTTGCGGACTGATTCACGATACAAGCAACGAGGCATGTTTCCATGTCGGTAACGCTCGCACGGTTCGAAGTGCTCAACGCGCAGACGCGTGTTCTCGAGAAGTCCATTCCGGTGCAGTTCAATCCCACCGATCTGAGCTTCAGCAAGAACGCGCAGTTGGCGGAGATCGCCATCCCCGGCCTGGACTCGCCCGTGTTGCAGTTCATCCGCGGCGGCGCCGAGACGCTCTCGCTGGAATTGTTCTTCGACACGACCGACGACGGCATGGGCTCGTTCGCCACCAGCGTGACGGACCGCACCGACGAGTTCTACGCGCTGGTGAAGCAGGACCCCGACACGCACGCGCCGCCGATCTGCCGGTTCTCCTGGGGGAGCAGCGGCATGGGGGGCGGGCCCGGCACCAGCGCCACCTCGCAGGCCCCGTTCCTCTTCACGGGAATCGTGGAAAGCGTGGACCGAAAGTTCGTGCTCTTCAGTCCGGACGGTGTGCCGTTGCGGGCACGGCTGAGCATCAAGATGCGCGAGTATCGAACGGTGGACGAGATGGTGGCCGGGCTGAACTCCGCCGATCATACGAAGGCGCGCATCGTCAAGCGCCGCGAGCGGCTCGATCAGCTTGCGAGCCAGGAGTACACGACGCCGGCGGAGTGGCGCCGGATCGCCGACGAGAACGAGCTGGATGATCCGCGCCGTGTGCCGGCCGGAACGTTGTTGAAGCTTCCGCCGATCCGAACGGACTCGGCAACGCGGAGAACGAGCTGATGGCGGGCGATCCTGGGAGCACATACACGCCGATCTATGCCGGGCGCGACTTCTTCGTGCCGGCGTTCGAGGTGAAGATCCGCGGCGTCAGCCTCGATGCCACGGTGCTGCGCGACGTGATCGAGATCACGTACACCGACACGGTGGACAAGTTCGACACGTTCGAGATCACGGTGAACAACTGGGACGACGTACGCCGCGACTTCAAGTACACCGGCCCGGCCAACGGCGAGCCGGACCCCGACGGGCGCGACGAGCTGTTCGACCCCGGGCAGGACATCGAGATCTGGATGGGCTACTTCGCGCCGACCGAGGCATCGAAGCGCGATCCGAACAAGCCGGAGCCGCTGCGCCTGATGACCGTGGGGATGATCACCAAGCTGGAGCCCACGTTCCCGGCGGCCGGACAGCCGACGCTGAAGGTGAGCGGGCAGAACGCGCTGGTGAAGATGGTGGGGAAACAGGAGACGTACGACTACAAGGCCGGGATGGGGCCGTCCGAGATCGCCGAGGCGGTCGGCAAGCGCGGCAACCTGATGGTCGGCAACATGAAGATTCCGGTGCGCGTGAACGACAACGCCAAGGCCAACGAGGCCAAGAGCACCGAGGCGGTACTGCAGGCGAATCAGTACGACATCATCTTCCTGCTCATGCTGGCGCGCAAGAACGGCTACGATCTCTACATGGCGAAGGAGGAGAAGAACGGCACGACCGAGACGTATCTCAACTTCGGCCCTTCCGACAAGCTGGACGCGCGGTACCTGCTGGAGTGGGGGCGCTCGATCGTGGAGTTCCAGCCGACGCTGACCATCATGAAGCAGGTCTCCGAGCTGACGGTGCGCGGGTGGGATGTGAACACGAAGAAGGAGATCAAGGAGACCGTCAAGCGCAAGGATCTGCCGGTGCAGGGGATGAGCGACGCCGATCGCCTCGCGCGCATCGAGCAGGCGTTCAACGTGAAGCAGGAGATCGTGGTGGACCGTCCCTTCCACAGCAAGGAGGAGGCACGGAAGTACGCGACGGCGATGCTGCAGGACCTGAGCAAGTCGCTCGTGACGGCGAAGGGGGGAACGTTCGGCACCCCCGATCTGCACGCCGGACGCAAGGTGAAGATCACAGGATTGGGGCGCACGTTCGACGGCGAGTACTTCCTCACCTCGACGACGCACACGATCGGTTCCGGTGGATACATCACGCGCTTCGAGGCGCGTCTCGAGGAGGATTGATTCAGCATGCAGGATCGTATCAGCGGTGTGGTGATCGGGCTCGTGATGAGCGTGGACGACCCGCAGGGGCAGGGGCGGCTGCAGCTTCGGTTCCCGTGGCTCTCGGACTCCAACACGACCCCCTGGGCGCGCGTGGCAACGATGAAGGCCGGCAACGATCGTGGGTCGTGGTACATGCCGGAGATCGGCGATGAGGTGCTCGTCTCGTTCGAGCACGGCGACGTGCAGCATCCCTTCGTGGTCGGCTTCCTCTGGAACGGCAAGGACAAGCCGCCGACGAAGAACACGCGGCGCCGGTTGATCCGCTCGATGAACGGCCATGAGATCGAGATCTATGATCCCGATCCCTCCGGCGGCGACAAGGGGTTCATCCGCATCAAGGACGCGCACGGCAACAAGATCGAGCTGGCCAACGCCATCATTCGCATCGAGTCCGTCGGGAACCTCGTGCTCACCGGAGCGAACGTGACCATCAACGGGCGCGTGGTAGGCCCGGTCGGCGGCCCGATCTGATCGGCCGTCCGAGTGCATCCGTGCACTGTTCCTCGGCACGGAACAACCGGGGTCTTCGCGAGGAGGAGCGGAGCGACGACGTGGCGATCCAACCGGGTTCGCAGTGTAATGCGGCGAGGTTGCCACGCTCCCTGCGGAGCCTGCCCCGTCGTAGATCCCGATGAAATCGGGGAGCGAAGCGTGGGGGCTCGCAATGCCCCGGGTTTTTCGACGTTCATCAGCAACTCATATGCGGCACCGGACCGGTGCGGCGAACGCTTTAGGCGCAATTATTTATGGACTTCAAAGTCGACGTCGATCTCCCAACGGTCGAGATCCCCTGCCCGAAGCTCCCGGAGCTTCCGTCGCTGCCGAACATCACGTTGCTCGGCGGCGCGGAACTGAAGGCGTTCCTGAACATCGCCGAGGGGCCTGGAACCGACTGCAAGCTGACGTTCAATCTGTTGCTGCAGCTCGGCCCGCTGCTTGCCAGCATGGCGTGCCTGTTCAAGATCATGAACGTGATGGGGGCGCTGAAGGAGTTCGTCTCCGCGCCGCTGAACCCGGCGAAGGCCGTCAAGGTGGTCGACTCGATCGTGGAGCTGACCGCATGCATCCCGGTGTTCGCGATCCCGCAGATCATCCTGATGATCAAGGCGATCATCGAGCTGATCATCCGGTTCATCAGCTGCGTGATCGAGTTCATCATGAGCATCATGAACCTGCTCTCGAACATCGACATCAACATCAGCCTCGCCGGCGACAACCCCGCGCTGCTGAGCGTGCTGAACTGTTCGAAGGAGAACGCGAACGCCTCGATGACCAACGCGATGACGGCGCTCGACGCGCTGGCCCCCATCCTGATGATGATCCAGGCCGTGGCAAGCATTGCAGGGACCACGATCGCTCCGCTGCCGGACATCCCGTCGATGAAGAACGCGCAGGATCCGGCCGCCACGATCGCCGCGCTGCAGGGGGCGATGGCCTCGCTGCAGCAGATCCACGACGGCCTGGACCCGAACGCCTACACGGCGGGTGATCCGAACGCAACCTCCGACGAGGGCCTCGAGGACGTGGTGTAGGGCCTCCCGATGGAACGAAGAGCGAAGAAAGAGGTAGGAAAAAGAACGAGCGTGGATTGCGTCGGCCCCGGAGCGATGAGTACATCGGGGGGGCAGGGGGTTGACGAGGCGGCAGTGCCGGAGCGGCGAACCCCTCCTGACCTCCACTTTGCCAAAGGGGAGGAACGCACGACGGGAAATCCGGTAGCAGGGACGTTGTGGACCGAAACGGCGCCACCGCGCACATGCTGCGGTGACTTCCCTTGGTTCCATCGGGTAAATAATCGCCAAAGGCAATGGCCTATCGCGCCGCCTGCAACGCGGCGCACACACAGCAGAAGCATGGACAACAATGGCACGTGAATTTCTCGGAAGCGGCTGGAAGTTCCCCGTGCGCGTCACCGCGCGCGGCGGCATCGCGCTCTCCAGCCACGAGCAGGACATAGAGGAAGCGATCTGGATCATCCTCGGCACCGCCAAGGGGGAGCGCCTGATGCAGCCCGCGTTCGGCTGCGGCATCCACGATTACGTCTTCGCGCCGAATGATCCATCCACACGTGGCTCCATCGCCGGCGAAGTCCGCAAGGCGCTCGCCGACCTGGAGCCGAGGATCAACGTCGACGGCGTGCGCGTGGAAACATTCCCCGACGCCGAGAACTCGCTGCTCATCTACGTGGACTATCGCGTGCGATCGACGAACGCCAAACGGAACATGGTCTATCCATTCTATCTCACGGAGCCCTGATGCCTCTCGAAGCTCCCAATCTGGACGATCGGCGGTTTGCGGACCTGGTCGATGAAGCCAGGACGCTGATACCGCGCTACACACCGGAGTGGACCGATCATAATCTCTCCGATCCGGGGATGACGATGATTCAGCTCTTCGCGTGGCTGAGCGACATCGTCATCTACCGGCTGAACCGCGTGCCGGAGCGCCAGTACATCAAGTTCCTGCAGTTGATCGGCGTGGAGTTGAAGCCCGCCGTCCCTGCCCGCGCGGACCTCACGTTCATCCCCGCGAACACGAGCACGCAGACCGTGCTGGTGCCGAAGGGGACGCGCGTGGGGACGGTTGCGCAGACGACGGCGCCGAGCGTCGCCTCGCCGACAACGCTGCCGGCCGAAACCGAGGAGCCGGTGGTGTTCGAGACGGACGAGCCGTTGGTGGTGATCGGTGCCGAGTTGAAGCGCGTGCAGGTGTACGACGGCGCCGGCTACACCGAACGAACCACCGCGAACGACCCGCTCACCGAGCCCTACTACCCGTTCGGCTCGCTCGCACGCGAGGGGAGCGCGCTGCTGGTCGGGTTCAGCTCGGTGAACCTGTTCCCGACCGATGAGTTGAACCTGACCGTGCGAGCATACGCCGATGCGGACTCGATCGCGCCGTTCAGTTGTGCCGGAACGACCGTGTATCCCTCGGCCACCGTGGCCTGGGAATACTGGAACGGAACGGAGTGGAAGAAGCTGAGCGTGGTGAAGGATGAGACGCTGGCGCTCACGGTGAGCGGCCGCGTCTACTTCAACGGACCGAAGGACGTCGTGCGCGCGACGATCGGAACCGTGACCGACGAAACGCTCTACTGGATTCGTTGCCGACTGGTTGCATCGCAGTACGAGATGTCGCCGCGCCTGGAGGCCGTGCTCATCAACACCGTGCGCGCCACGGCCGCGGTGAGCACCAGCGACGAGGTGATCGGCTCCAGCAACGGCACGCCGGGCCAGACGTTCCAGATCGGCAACACGCCGGTGTACGCCTCGGCGGTGCGGCCGGTGGAGGAGCGGCTCAGGGAGAGCGCGCAGCTTGCGGCCGACCCGCCGAACGAGGCGGAGCAGGCCGTGCTCGACGAGAAGCTGCGCCTGCGCGAGTATGTGAAGGGCGTGCTGCTGGAGGTGCAGGAGGGGGCAACCACGCGGCCGTGGGAGGAGGTGGAGGATCTGTACAACTCCGGCCCCGACGATCGCCACTACGTGCTGAACCGCACGACGGGGGAGGTCAAGTTCGGCGACGGTCGCCAGGGGCGCATCCCGGTTGCCGGCATCAACAACGTCGTGGTCCGCTTCTACCGCTACGGCGGCGGCGCGCGCGGCAACACCGGCTACGACACGATCACCGATCTACAGTCCGCGGTGAGCGGCATCGACTCGGTCACCAATTACTGGACTGCCGAGGGGGGCGCCGACGAGGAGTCCGTGGAGGACGCCAAGGCGCGCGCGCCGAAGCAGTTGAAGGCGCGCGATCGAGCCGTCACCGCGCAGGACTACGAGTTCCTCGCGCTCGAGACGCCGGGCGTGCGCGTGCGCCGGGCCCATGCGCTGCCGTTGTATCACCCGGACTTCCCGGACGTGCAGGTTCCGGGCGTCATCACGGTGATGATCGTGCCGGAGAGCGATGCGCCGAACCCGATGCCGAGCGAGGGAACGATGCAGACCGTCTGCGCCTATCTGACGGAGCGACGGCTGCTGACCACCGAGTTGTATATCGCTCCGCCGAAGTACCGGCTGGTGCGCGTCGAGTGCACGGTGACCGCGCAGAGCACCGCCGACATGGCACAGGTGAAGGCGGGCATCGAGACGGCGCTCGGAACGTATCTGCACCCGTTGACCGGCGGCGCGGACGGACAGGGCTGGCCGCTCGGCGGCATGGTGCTCTACTCCGAGCTCTTCCGCGTGGTGCTGCAGACCGAGGGCGTGCAGATGATTCAGGCGCTCCGCTTCACCGTGGATGACGCGAGCGTGGCCGAGTGCAGGAACGCGGA
>CAZJYH010000134.1:0-9931 GCA_964549365.1 uncultured Alphaproteobacteria bacterium | reverse complement strand
AACGTTGAACTTGGAACGTTGAACTTGGAACGTTGAACTTGGAACGTTGAACTTGAAACGTTGAACTTGGAACGTTGAACTTGGAACGTTGAACCTGGTGCCTGGTGCCTGTCCGCCGCATCGGTATGGCAACGTGACACCTGAAACGTTGAACCCGGCATTTGGCTCGCTTCACGCTCAACGTATAACGCTACACGCTTATGTTGATCCCGAACCTTTCATATCTTAGGTATCGTTGACACGAGCCCATGAAGACACATCTCTCCGCTTTCCTCAAACGCCGGCCCTTGCACGCGGCCTTCCTCCTGTTGTTCGCCTTCCTTCCGCTGCCGCTGGCGGCGCAGGGGGCGAACTACACGGTCCTGTACTCGGGGTTCATCTCCGAGGGTCAGTATCGCGGCGACTACGACATCTTCGGCGCCGGCTTCTCGTCGCAGGGGTTGCTGGAGAACACCGCCGACGCACCGCGCGCGATCAGCTCGCTGAACTCACGGGAACTGCGTCCGGTCGCCGTCCCCGACATGGAAGGCGGGTATTTCCTGACGTACACGGTGGAGCATGCAGATGCCGCCCATCTCGGCGACCGCGACATCGTGATGCGCCACGTGGGCCACGACGGAGGGAACCTGTGGGGGGATTCGGTGAACCACGTGGTGGTGGTGGCGCAATCGAAGTATGTGGAGCAGAACCCGATGGTGACGACGCTCAGCGACGGCACCCTGCTGGTCTGTTATGAAGTCCGCTACGACACCACCCTCCACGGTGATGTGGACGTGGTTGCGGTGCGGATCGCACGCGACGGCCATATGATGTGGGCAAAGGGAACCTGGGTGGCGAACTCGTCGAAGCGGCGCGAGGTTCTTCGCGGGCTCATCAGCGACGGCAACGGCGGCGCGCTGGCGCTGATCGAGGCCGGCACCTACCGCGACAGCATGCTCATCGGCTCCGACATCCTGGCGCAGCGCATCGATACCTCGTCGCGGACCGGCTGGAAGGATTCGCCCGATCCGGTGATCGTAGCCGCCAGCCCGTATCTGGAAAGCAACCCGTCGATGGTAACCGACCGCGACGGCGGGGCGTACATCGCCTACCAACTCGAGTACAACAAAGGAGATCGTGCCGGCGACATCGACATCCTTGCGCAGCATCTGACACGCTACGGAACGCGCGCCTGGACCGACGAGAAGAACCCGCCGATCGTCAGCTCCAACGCAAAGGCCAGGGAGCAGAACCCGTACGTCGCCGGCGACTCCAGCGGCATGGTGGTCGCGTTCGAGATGTCCTTCGTGCCGACCAAGGCGAAGAACGTCGTGCACGTGATCGGCGTGCAGCACCTCGATTCGCTCGGGCGGCCGACGTGGAATCAGGGGAAGAAGGCGAAGCTGATCGCCATCCAACGCGCCGCGGTGACGCGCCCCCAGCTGCTGCCGGATATCGCCGGAGGCACCTTCCTGGTGTTCGAGTCACGCGACACCACGAGCGACAACCGCGACATCTACGCTCAGCGCATCGCCGCCGACGGCGACCCGATCTGGGGCGACGGCGAGCGCCCCACGCCGATCTTCAACAGCCCGGAGATCGAGACCGACGCGACGGTTGCGGCCGACGAGACCGGCGGAATCATCGTGGTGGCACGACGCTACGCCCCGAACGACACCACCGGCCGGAACGCCGTGATCGCGCAGCGGCTGAACGTGGAGGGGAACGTGGTATGGACGGATTTCACCGGCCCCCTTCCGGTCGTCAACAACGCGTTCGGCATGAGCGCCCCGGTATTGGTGCGTCGGTAACGCCGCGTGCCGTCGACCTTCGAGGCCGGTGCACCGGGTGCGTGCGCGCCGTTTCATCTACAACACGACAATAGATCCAATGAAGAAGGAATACACCAACGGTGAGATCACGGTGCTATGGCAGCCGGCGCTCTGCATGCACTCGGAGATCTGCTACCACGGACTCGTGGAGGTTTTCAATGCGGATGCACGACCGTGGATCAACATGGAGGGAGCGGACACCGAGCGGATCGCCGCACAGGTGGACAGGTGCCCCTCCGGCGCGCTCAGCTGGTACCGCAACGACGCGCAGGCCAACGCCGATGCTGCCGCCGCGAACGATGTGGTCGTCGAGGTGACGGCAAACGGACCGTTGCTGGTGCACGGCACCATCGTGGTGAAGCAGCCCGGCGGCGAGACGGTGCGAAAGGAAAAAGTGACGGCGCTGTGCCGATGCGGCGGCTCCGCCAACAAGCCCTTCTGCGACGGCACGCACCGCACGAACGGGTTCACCGGGTAGCCTCCTCCACCCGACCACGCGCCCCCTCGAACAACCGCTCGCTCGCGTCTGCACGGGCTTACGACCGGCAACCGGTGAAACCCGGCGGCCTCTGAAACGCGGTAGGCCGGGCGACATCACGCCCGGCCTACCCCAACATCGTCGTCCAACCGCCGATCAACCGCGCCCGTCACGCCGCGCCTTGGACATCGACCGTTGAACGCGTCGCCTTCGGCTTCGGTTGCGGCCATGCACCCGGCAGGTAGGTGGCGATCGCCAGGATGAACGGGAAGAACCACTTGAGACGATCCGATCCCATGTTCATCGTGAAGCCCGCCACCACCGCCGAGATGGTGCCGCCGGCCAGCAGCAGGGATATGAACCGCTCGCGCGGCGTTTCGGCGGCGCGCAGCGTCCGGAAGTGCATGCGCAGCGCCGCGGCGAGGAACCAGAGCCAGGCGGCAAGCCCCACCAGCCCCCCGCGCCATGCCGCGTACAGGTAGGAGTTGTGCGGGATCACGGGGCTCACGATCTCGAACTCCAGCAGCGTCCCGTTCTGCCATGGAACGCCCCACGCCCAGCCGAACAGCGGCTTCTCGGCGATCATGTTCGTGATGTTGTACACCTCCAGCAGCCGATAGGTGGCGGAGCCCTCGCTACGCGGATCGCCGATCACGCCGAGGCGATCGACGAACTGGGAGGAACCGATCAGGAAGGTGGCCACCACGCCGAAGATCACCACCGCCGGAAGCGCCACCGTCATCAGACGCCGCAGTTCCCTGCCCCGGAAGAAGAACGCCAGCACGATGATCGCGGCCCCCGCGCCCAGCACGAACGAGCGGCGCGTCGAGCCGATATAGGTGAACATCGCGAGCGGCAGCAGGCCGAACATGAAGAGACGGATGCGTTGATAGACCCGGTCGCCCTGCGGCTTCACCGCGAACGCGAAGAACGTTGCCAGCAGCGTGAAGGCCATCAACATCGCGTCGCGCCAGCCCGTCAGCAGCCCCCACCCCAGCCCCACCGTCACGAAGATCGCGATCCCCTCGATGGACTTGAACAGCCCGGCGATCAGCACCAGCCAGAGCATCAGCAGCACATCCTCGCGGCGGTAGACGAACAGCCAGATGAAGTACCCCATGATGATGCCCGGCGTCTCCACCAGTTCCAACGGCAGGCGGAACCCGTTCTCGTTCAGCATCATCCGGATGTACGGCACAACGCCGAGCACCACCGCCATCGCCAACAGCGGCCTGGTCAGCGGCGAACGCGTCACCGTGAAGTCGCGCGAGACAAGCCTGCGGATGATCTCCAGCACCAGGATCAGCGCCATCATCACCTCGATGCCGGTGAGGCTGGCGCCGACGAGGTTTTCGAGGAAGGGAACTTCGAGTGGAGAGTGGTTGTCCTGACGCGCGCCGTACCCCAGCACGACGGCCGTGCAAACGATCTGCGCGAGGCGCAGCGGATCGGTGGCGTAGTGGCGGAACAGTTCTCCCGCCGAAAAGCTCCGAGCCGGCCGGGCCGCGACCGCGTTCATTCGTTCACCTTGCCGCGCAGGGCGCGACCGGTAAGGCCCTCGAACAGATCGACCAGGCCGTCCACGAACCCTTCGAGCGAGTAGTTGCGCAGCGCACGCTCGCGCCCCAGCTCGCGCCGGCGTCCAACCTCGTCCGGATCGTCGATCACCCGCTCCATCGTCCGCTTCAAGGCCTCGACATCATCGGCCTGGAAGATGAAGCCCCCCTCGCCGATCACCTCGGGAATCTCGCCGCTGGTGGAGCCGATGATCGTTGTCCCCACCAGCATCGCCTCGGCGTTGACACGGCCGAACTGCTCGTTCCACTCGGCGCGGGAAGGAAGCACGAATGCATCGGCCGCGCTCATGTAGGCGGACATGTGCTCGATCGGGACGGCGCGGCGGAACTCCACGCTGCCGTTCAAGTTCAGCTCGCGGGCGCGACGGTGAAGCGGCTCGGCGTAATCGCCGTCGCCCACCACCAGCAGCCGAACGTCCGCGGCATCGCGCTCGGCGCGAAGGCGCGCGAAGGCATCGAGGAGATCCTGCACCCCCTTCAACTCCAACAACCGTCCGGCATACAGAAACAACGTGCCGGAGCGCTGAAGGCCAAGCTGCTCGCGCGCCTCGAGTCGGGGTACGCGCCGGAACAGACGCTCGTTGATGCCGAAAAAGAGCACGCGGATGCGGCCGCGGAACGACGAGTCGGCCAGCACCAGTTCGGCCTTGCGATTCGGCACCAGCCCGACATGACACATCTTCATCACGATGTCACCGAGGGCCTTGTAGAACCAGGACGGGCGATACGGGAATCGTTTATACGACGTGATGTTGAAACTGTAGAAGATCACCTTCGCCTTCGGCGCGAAGATCATCTTCAGCAGGAGAACCTGCAGCGCGAAGAGCGAGAAGGATTCCTCCATCATCAGGATCACCTCCGGCCGCGAGCGCCGCATCGCCCGCATCGCGCCGGTGTAGTAGATCGATCGCAGCTCGCGCCCCGGCCAGCTCGGCACGCCGAGCACCGTCTCGTACGGTTCGTCCCGTTCCGGCTGGTACGGCTCCATCACGCAGTTCTCCAGCCAGCGCGTGGGAGCCAGAAGCGTCATCACCACGTTCGCCCGTTCGAGGAGCCGACGATATCGCTCGCGGTTGTTCCGAAGCACGGCCGTCTTGTCCACAACCAGCACGCGCAGGCCGGCGCCGACATCACGCGCGTTTGCTTCGGCAGCGCGTGCCCGGGGCTGTGTGTGCGAACTCGTCATCGAGCGCCGTCGGATGTGGTTGGTTGCTTCACCCGGCGCCCAAGCATCCCGCGAAGTTGATCGCGCCGCTCCGCGCTCACCGTGGCCCAGCTTCTGCGATAGGCGTCGAGGAGGAAGACGAGCACCGTGGAGAAGAGCGCAAGAGCGCCCACCACCAGGCTCAGCGTCAACACCCGGCGCGGCGCCGAACGACGCGCGGGGGCCTCCGCGTAGTCCATCACGTTCACCGTCGGAAGCTCGCGCGCCTCCTGGATCTGCTCCTGATTGTACTGAGCCTCCAGATACGTGTAGATCTGCGTGGCGACTTCGAGATTCAGCTTCAGGTTCGCGAGCTGGCGCATCAACTCGGGCACGTTCCGCAGCGAAAGGGAAAGCGCCTGGCTCCCCGAGCCCCCCCCTTCGAGTCGATCGCGCTGCGCCTTCAACTCCGCCACCTGCTTCACAAGATCCTGCACGGTCGAGGTCTGCTCGGTCAGCTCCTGACGGGCCCCGGCGAGCAGCAGCTCCGCCTTCTGGATCTGGGCCTGCAACTGGCTGGAGCCGAGCACCGACGCCTCCAACTGCTTGTCGAGCGCGATCGCCTTGTTCCGCTGCTGGAACCGGAGCAGCGCGGCCTGCGCCGAATCCAGCTCCGCGCGCTTGATCGTCTTCATCTTGCCGATGAACTCTCTGGAACGCCGTGCCTTCGAGATGGACTTCTGCTGGTTCATTTTGTCCAGCAGCTGAATCACCGTGTTGACGATATCGGCGGCAAGCTTCGCGGTCTCGCGCTGATCCTGCTCGCTGGCCATCATGCCGGTGCGCGCGTTGTAGCTGATGTCGAGGAAGCCCTGACGATCGGACGCAACAACCAGGTTGCCGAGGTATTCATCGATCGCCAGATCGCGATCGGAGGCCGGAATATCGAAGCGCTTCAGCAGATTGAATCGCCGCACGATGCTGTCGCCGATCGTCCGGCTCTGAATCATGCGCACGAACGTCTCGGCCGAACCGTTCTCGCTGAGCGCCTTGAAGTCCAGCTTCGAGCTGCTTGCAACCAACGACGAAAGGCTCAACCCCTCCGACTTGTCCGGCGGCAACAGCACCGCCGAGGCGGTGTACGTCTGCCGCGCCACCATCAGGTAGACCACGCAGAGCGCCGTACCGACGACCATGATGCTCAGAAACAGCGCACGATACCGAAGGATCACGGCGAGATAATCGTAGGCGTGCACGCGTGGCGGCATCCCGTCGCCGGTGTCGGCAACGGCGCCCGTCCGCGCACTCGACGATTGTTCCTCGGGTTGATTCATGGAGATGCCTGGGTCCCTATTTCTGTTTCAATGACGCCTGTACGCTGAGGATCACGGCCACGATCGTGCCGATCTGCGCGAGCACGGTGATCGTGGAGGTGAAGCCTTCCCAGAACGTGGACTCGGCCTCCTCGGGCACGAAGATCTGGTCTCCCGGCTCCAGCTCGTAATTGCTTTCGCTCGATGCAAGGAAGGTGTCGCCGGTCTTCCCCTTGATGATGCGCGTCTCCCCCTTGTCCGCCTTCCAACCGTAGCCGCCCGCCGCGTCCATGTAGTGGCCGTATCCGGCTCCGCTCTTGAAGATCACGTTCCCCGGGTTCTTCACCTTCCCGGTCACCTTGATGAAGTCCTTGCGCGACGGGACGTAGAGCGAATCCCTGTCGATCAGCACCAGGTTCTCACTCTCGCGCCCTTCGAGCAGCTTCGGGATGTCCACGGTCATCACACCGGGGCGCTCGGTCTGCTTCAGGCGGAGATAGCTGATATCCTCGGGCGTTCGCTTCTCCGGATCGATCTGCTGGATCAGCTCGAACTTCGTGTCGCGTTCCTGGATGGCGCGGCGGCGAATCAGCACGGCGTCGGGGATGGAGGCGTCGGCGGTGAAGCCGCCCGAGTTGTTGATCAGATCGAGAAGGCGCGAGTGGCCGGGGTCGATCGGGTAGGCGCCGGGGAAGCGCATCTCACCGGCCACCACCACCGAACTGGTTTTGCGGTAGTCCGAGATCTTGCGCACGAAGACGCGATCGCCGGATTGAAGCGCGCGGTCGTTCTCCACGGAGCCGTCCCACGTTGCACGATACACCACGGGCCTGAGCGTATCGCCGAGATCGGTCACGCTCACCACGAGCACGCTGTCGGGGATCGCGTCGGCGGTGAAGCCCCACGCATAACGAAGGAGCGATGAGATCGAATCCCCCTGTCGAAAGGCGAACTCACCGGGCCGCTGCACGGCGCCGTAGACCGAGACCACGTTCTTCTTGTCCTGCACGCCCACCTGGATCACGTCGCCACCGTCCACGTATGGATTCGCGTTCAGATCGCCGTAGGCATAATACGGGAGCAGGTCCACGTTGATCACCTTCCCGTTGCGGTGCAGCTTGATGTCGCGCTTCGATGCGGTGGCCACCACGCCCCCCACCAGGTCGATCGCCTCTGAGACGCGCGTGGCCGGCGTGGCAATAACGCTGCCGGAGCGTATCACCGCCCCGATGACGCCCACCTTGAACTGTCGGATCTTCTTCAGCGATATCGCCGCATCCCCCCCCTTGAACACGCGAGCGACGGCATCTCGGATCAGCTTCTCCCCTTCGGCCAGCGTGCGGCCGCGAAGGTCGATCAGGCCGACACGCGGGATGATGATCTTCGCGTCCGGCGCGATCGTCAGATCGACGATGCGGTACTCGGCAACCGGAATCCCCACCGTCAACTGATCACCGGGACCCAGCATGTAATGCTCCCGATCGACAGGCCCCTCCAGCAGCGGGGCCGACTCATTGGTCCGTTCGCGCGAGGTCCGGATGCCGCTCGTGTCGTACGGCGCCTGATCGCCCGTCGTTCCCGGATAGCGCGGCCCGTCGCCGGTAACCGGCGGCTGCGCCAACACCGGCGACAACGGAGCCATCCAGATTGCCAGAAGCGTCGACAGCAAAAAGAAAACTCGGCGAACGCCATACCGAAGGGGTCCAGCCGAGAATCCGAGACGTTGATTGAATTCGATGTGCACAATCGTCAGCAAAGTGAACCGGCAACATGAAGGTTTGCGGGGTGCTTGCGAAGGCGAACCTCGCAAACATGAGGCAGGATGTCAATGCAAGAAACCATCCCCTCGGGCAGAAGGGGCCAAGCCGGTCGAATGGCCCAAATATACGGATTGAACTGAAGTCAGAAGGCAGATCGCAGAACGCGGAAGCAAAGAAGCAGGAGGAACGAACGGGCGGCATGATTGCCGCCAACGGACCGGTGCCCGCGCCGGAGGGCCGATACCGACACCGGATTCGAAACATGGCAATCGGAACGTCGCCGTCGGCATCGTTCAACGCTACACACTCAACGCTCCTCGGCCTCGATCAACTCGCGCGTACGCTCCTGACGGTACCGGAACATCGCCTCCACCCTGCCGCGCACGAAGAGCGCGTGCGCCGGTCGGCCGAGGGGCCCGAACGGCATCTCGTACTCCACCAGATCGGTCAACAACGTTCCGGTGCCCGACTCCTGCATGATGCGTGTCTGCAGCCACGAGCGGAACGGCCCGGCCGTCTGCCTGTCGGCCAGGCGATGCGGGGGCTCGTGCTCCACGAACTCCACGGCAACCGTGGCGCGCAGCACGCCGAACTGCACCATCCGCAGGCGCACCCGTTTTCCGAGCCCGGGTGGTCCGCTGATCTCGAGGATCTCGAAGCGGATCCCCGGCGGCGAAATGCGCAGCAGGTTGCGCGTGTCGTCGTGGAAGGCGAACACGCGTTCAATGGGGGCATCGATCCGTATGGAGCGTTCGTAGCGATACATGGCAGAGAAATGAAAGGATGAAAGGAGTGGAAAGAGAATGACCCATTGCACCATGTTGCGCTCCGGTAGTACCGCTGCACCCACGCGTGCAGTGCCGTCCCGGTGAGGAGCCGAAGCTCGGATTGACTCTCCTTTTGTTTCGCTTCACGCTCAACGCATAACTCTACGCTGTGCCGTCCGGGTCGCGGAGTCAACTCCGCGACAACATGAAGTTCGAGGAACGAGGAAAAAAAAGGGCGGGACGCGGTTTCTTGAACCCGGATAGCACGGCGCTCTTCATCACACGCGGAGCAGGCACGGTCGCGGAGTCAACTCCGCGACAACAGAACGGATATCCCGCTACACGTTCATCGCTGCACGCTCCACGCACAACGCTTCACGTTCAACGCCTCGATGCGATCTCGGCGATCACCGCGCGCGCGTGCTGTCGGCCGTTCTCGATGAAGATCTCCCACGTCTTCGCGCCGCACGCGATCGAGCCCGCGATGAAGATCCCCGGCACGTTCGTCGCGAACGTCTCCCGGTCGTACGTCGGGATCAGCGTCTCCGGATCGTACGTGACGCCGAACGCCTCCAGCAGCCGCACGTCCGGCCGATGACCGATCATCGCGTAGACCGCGTCGTTCGGCACGGTCGTCTCCTCCCCCGTCGTGTTGTCGCGCACGGTCGCCGCCTCCGGCGTGATCCGCACCACCTCGCTGTTGAACCGGACCGCTATCTCCCCCTTCGCCACGCGGTTCTCGACGTCGGGCCGCACCCAATACTTCACGCTGCGGCCGAAGCCCTCCCCACGGTGCACGATCGTCACGCGCACGCCGTGGCGCCACAGGTCCAGCGCCGTCTCCACCGCCGAGTTCCGGCCGCCTATCACCAGCACGTCCTGGCCGTAATGCTCGTATGCCTCGCGGTAGTAATGCCGCACCTTCGGCAACTCCTCGCCGGGGACGTTCAACGGGTTGACGGTATCGAAGTATCCGGTGGCCAGCACCACATGACGCGCCGCAAGCGGGCCGCGCGCGGTCTCCACGGTGAAGGTGCCGTCGACATCCACTCCGCGCAGGCCGCGCACCTCCGTGTGCAGC
>CAZJYH010000133.1:8500-9966 GCA_964549365.1 uncultured Alphaproteobacteria bacterium | reverse complement strand
TGATCGAGATGTCGAGTGTGATGGCGCGCTTGGGTGGCGGATACGGATGCGAAGGTGAGGAGAACATCAGCTGCACCTGCGAGTTGGCCAGGTTCTCCTTGTCGGCGTCGAGCCCCACCATCGTGATCTTGTAGTCCGTGCCGGGAACGGCCACAGGGATGCTCTGATCGCCGGAGATCGTCCGGTACGACGTCAGGACGTACGCCGAATCCCCATGCGTCACCTGCATCACCGCCCCCTGCATCCCCTCGGCCTGCGCGCGGCTCATGTCGAACTTCTCGAAGCGCACCACCACGGAGCTGTCGAACGGGATCGGCGTCTTCATCCCCTTGCGCAGCGAGGCGCGTGGATCGCCCCCTTCGAGATCGAGCGCCTTGGGGGAGAGATAGATGTCGCGCGTGGCCGTGTAGAGAATCCCCGGCTCGAGGAACGCCGATTCGCGCTTGTTGAAATCGCTCCAGAATACCACCGGCTTCACCTGGTAGGAGGAGCCGTCCTTGGTCATCGTGATGACGTGCTGGAACTTCTCGCGATCGGTCTTCTCCAGCTCGATCTGTTCAGCGCCGGTGTAGAGCACCGAGTAGCCGAACACATCGGCCGGCTTCCCCTGTACCAGCCGAACGTGCTGGGTGACGCTGTAGCGCGCCGTGAAGATGATGCCGAGGAGCAGCAGCGACACTCCCATATGTGAGACATAGGCGCCGATGAAGCGTGGGTTGCCGCGTATCACCTGGTATCCGGTGTGCGCGTTCACCACCAGCGCCAGCAGCGCCGCGTAGCCCACGGCAAGGTAGATCGTTTCTTGAATTCCGCCGACAACGAGAAGCACGGTCAGAAGCGCGGCAACCCCGGCGGCGATGCCCACGTGGCGGAAGAAGTCCTCGCGCTTCGTGTTCTTCCATTTCACGCGCAGGCTGAGTCCGTTCAACAACGCGATCACCAGCGCCAGCGGCAGCTGCAGCGTGTTGTACAGCTCCGGCGGCACGCTCACCTTCGGCATGCCGAGGATGTCGGAGAAGATCGGCCAGCTTGTGCCGAGCACAACGATCACGGCCGAGGCGCAGAGCACCGCCGAGCCGAGGCCCAGTGCGTTCTCGCGCGAGAGGAGCGGGAAGTTGAACGGCGACTGACGCAGATCGCGCCAACGATAGAGTACCAGCCCGACGCCGAGTATCACGAAGATCGCGTTGAAGATGAAGAGCGCCTTCAGGAACAGATCGTCGCCGCTGACGAAGCTGTGCACGGAGGTATCCCCCAGGATTCCGGAGCGCGTCAGGAACGTGGAGTAGAGCACCGTGCCGAACGAGACCACCGCGAGAACGAAGTTGGTCTTGACAAGCCCGCCCACCTTCACCACATCGCCGCGCCGCGTCGGCACCGAGCCGGTCCGCTTCTGCACGAGCATCGTGTGCACCATCGCCACGCAGAACAGCCAGGGGATCAGCGAGGAGTTCTCCACCGGATCC
>CAZJYH010000133.1:3408-8490 GCA_964549365.1 uncultured Alphaproteobacteria bacterium | reverse complement strand
GCCCAGAAGCCTCCCCATCCGAGCGTCTCGTATGCCCACCAGCCGCCCAGCATCACGCCGAAGCCGAGCACCATCGAAGCGAACAGGGCCCACGGGAGCGAGACGACCACCCAGCGCTGGTAGTCGCGTTTGATCAGGCCGGCGATCGCGAAGATGAACGGCACGGTCATGGCGGCAAAGCCGGTGAAGAGGATGGGCGGATGGATCGTGATCCAGATATTCTCAAGCTGAGGATTCAACCCTCGCCCGTCGGCCGGCACGAAGTTCGCCGCAAGTTTGTCGGCCGGATGCGCCGCGAAGATCGTGTCGAACGGCGACTTCAGATGCAGGATCAGCAGCAGGCAGATCAACACCAGAAGCAGCGGCGCCATCACCTGCGCCTCGTACCGCACGCGCGATGCGAAGCCGAGCACGAAGACGCCGATCAGCGCGGTCAACAGCGTCCAGAGCATGAAGCTCCCCTGCTGCCCGGCGTAGAACGACGCCACCAGCAGCGGCTGCGACAGGTGCCGCGAGGAGTGCGACCAGATGTAGTCGTACTGGAACTGGTGCGTGAGGATGAAGTACATCAACAACGCGCTGGCGATCATGAAACTGATCACCGAGGTGTGGAATCCGAAGCGGCCGATCGTATACCAGCGCTTCTGGCCGCCGCGAATCGCCATCGCATAGGCAAGCAACGCCACAAGCGCGGAGCCGAAGGAGAGGGAGAGGAATATCGAGCCCAGCATACGTGTATTCTCGGGTGATAAACTCGGAGTGATTGAGGTTCCGGCAGGCTCTCGCTAATGGAACGTGATCCCGGAGGTATGGAACCGATCGCCGCAGACGTGACCGGAGACCGAGATCATCTTCTTCTCGGCCCGGATCGTCGTGATCTCGTCCGACGTGATCCGGTCCGGGCCGTCGTAGTAGACCTTCGAGACCTCCCCTGCCGAGTCGTGCATCCAGAACGTGAGCGTCCCCTCCTCGGCCGTCACAGGGTTCGGCTCCACCAGACCGGTGACGATCACCTTCTTCTTGGTGTCGCCCACCTTTGCGGCCTGTGCAAACGTCAGCTCCGGCACAAGCGTGTTGCTGCGGAAGTACGCGAACGTAAGCACCGCCACGACGGCGAAGAATGCTATGAACAATACTCTACGGCGCATCTCGATCGGCTCCCGTTAGTTCCCCTGTCCGCCCGCCGCCGGCTTTTCCGCATCCTTGTAGGGATGCAGCGCGTCGGTGTTCGCCTCGTATTTCGAGGGGCACTTGGTCAGGATGTTCGTGGCCGCCAGGTGCCCATCCTGAACGAGGCCCGTGGCGACGATCGAGGTGGAGATCTCGAAGTTGTTCGGCTTGGCGCCGTCGAGCACCACCGGCATCACGTTCCCTTTCTCGTCACGCATGGTGAAGCGGAACTGGTTCGATGCGGGATCATATGTGCACCCCTTCTCCTTCACCCACGTGCCGGCCACCTGTACCTTCTTTCCGGATTCGGCGGCGTCCTTGAAGTCCATGTACGCCACCTTCTTGTTCTCCAGCGCGATCACCACGCCGGCCAACAGCAGGGCGGCCACCACGCCGCCGATGATGTATTTCGGTTTCATCCTTCCGATCTCCTTCGATTGCTTACTTCTCTTCCCGCTCCAGCCTTCGCAGACGTGCGTCGACGCGGCTGATGTACAGGAGGATTCCTACCAGGATTACCGTGGCGATGATCGCCGCCACGTACATCGAGTTGTCTGAGAGAAACTGCATGATGTTGCAAGATACGGTATGCGATCCGACGATTACCTGATGCGGCTGATTGCCGCGCGCGTCCCCCTCAACTTTGTCCAACGACGTGCATCAACGAACAGGCTCAACTGACATCGCATGGATGAGCCTTCATCAACAAGATTGCCGATGTTTTCCTGATGGATAACGTCGAGCTCCCGTCCCCTTACGAAACTCCGGCGCCGACCGAACGCCCGCCCGGAGCACGTTCGAGCCGCCCGCGCAGGCGGCGATATTCCACCATGCCGACCCGCGCCGAAACGTTGAGCATCCAGAAGAAGAGGAGCGTGAAGCTGAAGAACGACATCGAGAAGATGATCTGCTTGGTGGGGTTCAGCGCGTCGGCCTGCGCAGAGAGCACAGGCCCGGCGTTGCCGCTCTCCAGCGAGCCGGGATGCAGGCCCGTTGTGATCCTCGGGAAGATGAACAGGAAGAAGACCACCGGCAGCACCATCAGCACCAGATATGCCGCCGACAGCCGCGTGCGCTGCTCCTCGTTCTGCACGGCGGAGCGGAGCGCGAAGTACGCGCCGTAGATCACGAGCACCACGAAGATCGAGATCTGACGCGGGTCCCAGTTCCAGTACACGCCCCAGTTGAACTTCGCCCAGATGGCGCCGGTGACCGTTGCGAGCACGCAGAAGAGCGCCCCGACGGCGGCGGCGGACGCGGCGCGGATGTCGTCCTCCGGGCGTCTTCGGCGCAACGCCAGCACGGCGTAGAAGCAGGCCACGAACCACGCAAGCTGCGCAAGCCAGGCGCTCGGCACATGGAAGTAGATGTTGCGCGCACGCTCCTCCAGGCCGGGGATCAGCGGAAGCGTGAGCAACGGATTGGTCATCACGTGCGATTTCGCAACCCAGGCACGACGGCCGCGATCGAACACGAGCTTCAGGATCACAGCGTCGCCGGCCTTCAGGCCGTCCTCGGCCGTGATGGCCCCGGCCTCCAGCACGCGCTCGCGCGCGCCGGTACGATCGGCCAACGTAAGCGACCCGTCGGCGGCGATCTCGGCGATCGTGCCGTATACCGGCATCGGCAGCGCGTCGCCGCGGCTCATGGTCACGCTCGTCGCCGAACCGAAGTCGCCGCCGGTAGGCGTTGCAAGCGCGAGCACGACGGTGGCGAGCATGGAGAGGATTACCATCCATCGCCACCATGCGGGCTTGGGTTTCAACAGGCCGCCGGGCCACAGGCCCAGCACCAGCCCAAGGACAACCGCGCCACCGATCAGCAAACCTTTCATGGGATGTTTACTCGCGCCAGATGAAGTCGAAGAGGAGAAATCCGGAGAGCATGAGCGCCGCCGTGTACAGGGCCAGAAGCAGGAGATCGTCCCCCATCAGGCCGATCTCGATGCCGGCCATCGCGCGGCGCAGCAGGTCCGTGCCGAGCACGATCTGCGGCAGGATGATGGGGAAGCCGAGCACGGGGAGCAGCGCCCCCTTCGAGCCGGCGCGCGCGATCAACGCGGCGATGATCGTCAGGGCACCGGCGAAGCCGAGGCTGCTGATCGCGACGATGGCCACGAAGGCGCCCGGGGCCTTCACATCCGCCCCCCCCATCATCGCCAGGAAGAGCAGGGCCAGAACGAGGTTGCCCGTAAGCGAAAGAACGATGTTCACGACCAGCTTGCCGCAGTAGACCGGCCACGGCGGCACCGTCAGGCGCAGCAGCAATGAGGTGCCGCGCTCCTCCTCCCCGACGAACGACCGGCCGAGCCCGGTGACCGCCGTGAAGAACATGCTGATCCAGATCAACGCCGCCGCGATGCCGGCCGAGATGCGTTCGCTGCCGACGCTGAACGCCATCACCGCCACGTTCACCACCACGAACATGCCCAGCGCGTTCAGCGCATGCCGCGTGCGGATCTCGCTCCGGAAATCCTTGCGGGCGACGGCCATGGTCTGACGAATGAACGAGGACACGCGACGAAGGGACTGTGTTGTACGGGGCCGGCCGTTTGCGCAGACCACATCGGCCGAGCGGCCGCGTGGCATGATGGAACAGGCGTCAATTTAGCCCCTTGCACGCTAACCTCCCCCGCCCGCCTGTAACGTATCGCAACGCGTACGGGAGGCGGCCCCGGGAACTTCACCGGAACTCCTGCCAAGGAACTTCGAAAAACCTGGGTCGTTGCGAGCCCCCACGCTTGGCTCCCCGATTTCATCGGGATCTTCGACGGGGCAGGCTCCGCAGGGAGCGTGGCAACCTCTCCGCATTGTACTACGAGCCCGGCGAGATCGCCACGTCGTCGCGGAGTTTACCCTGACGCGCAGCGAAGGGCTCCTCCTCGCGAAGCCCCTGGTTGTCAAGTATGTTGCTGCCCAGGAACAAAGGGCGTGCATGCCGCGAGGCCCACGATCGTACTCCGGCATTTCCGATCGGTTGCCGTCATCGGCATGCACGCCACATTCATCACGTGCTTCGGCGCATCAACGTTGCACCGGCAGCTTCATTGAGACCGGCGCGCGGCCGCCGGCCGTCAGCCGCACGAGGTAGAGCCCGGAGACCACAGCGTTGCCGACGGCGTCGGTTCCGTCCCAAGCGGCGGATCTGATCGCCGTCATCCCGTCGGTCGCATCCGATTCCTTCACGCCTCCCAGATACTTCGCGTACATCCGCTTGTAGTGGAACCAGAGGCTGTCGGCGAGATCGAGGTCCGCATTGTCCTTCCATCTGAACCACGATGTATCGTTCGTTCCGAATGACGTTGCCGTCGGCGTGCCCGCATCGAAGTTCCGTTGCCCACGGCCGTTGCGATGGCAGCTCAACGCGCAGGTGCTCGGCATCCCGTTGATTGCGAAGGGAGCCGGTTTGCGTGTGATGTCCGGGCGGATCACGCGGAACGAGTGATCACTGAAGTCATAATACGGCCGCGTCGGCAGCGAGTCGAACGCGATCTCGATGATGTCGTTCGGCGCAACCGAATCGGGGAGCGGCTTGAAGCGCACCACCGAGTCCTCCTCGAAGTAGTTGTCGATGATGACGGTCTCGGGTGTCGGGCGCAGGTGAATCTTCTGATGGATGGTCTCGCGGAACTTCGCGGCCCCCTGGTAGGAACTGGCCTGGCCGTACGCGCCCTCGTGGCAGTTGGCGGCCATGCACGACTCCTGGCCGACATACGCGCGCGGCGCCGGGCGCGCCTCGGAGCCGAGATGGACGGCCACCGCTCCGATGGTGACGAGGATCGCCACCACCGCAAACGAACCACGAGCGCGCTGCATGGATGAGTGCGTTGGAGTGGAGAGAATCGGGGCCCGGAATCCGGGCCCCGGATGTTCTAGTGCCGGAGTCTGCCAAACACCGTGCGCATGCCGTTCG
>CAZJYH010000133.1:0-3398 GCA_964549365.1 uncultured Alphaproteobacteria bacterium | reverse complement strand
ATCACCGCGCCGACATGCGCACTGTTCTTTCTTCGCGCTCCCACCGCGGCAGCAGGAGTTTTGCCGAGGTGGACGCGCCGCCCACCGACAGCCTGATCATGTACACCCCGGGGACGGCGTTGTTGCCGAAATCGTCGCGTCCGTCCCAGACGGCGGAGTATCCGCCGGCGGTATGAGCTCCGGCCGCGATCGTCCGGATATACCGACCCTGGATATCGTATACCTCGAGCGAGACGTCGCCGCGGGTCGCCAGCGTGAACTGCACGGTGGCCGAGGAATTGGTAGGGTTCGGCGCGATCGAGGCGATCGACAGCTTGTTCGCCGCCAGATCCGGATTCCTGACGCCCGAGATGTACCCCGGATAGAGCCGCTTGAAATGGAACCACAGGCTGTCTGCCAGGTCGAGATCGGCCTTGTCCTTCCAGCGGTAGATGTTGGAATCCGAGATATCGAACGCCGGAGCAACAGGGCTGTTCGGTTCGAAGTTCCGCTGGCCGCGCCCGTTGCGATGGCAGCTCACCGCGCAGGTGTTCGGCTGCCCCACGATGCCGGCCTGTGCGTAGCGGCGGGTGTCGTTCGGGCGAATCACGCGGAACGTGTGGTCGCTGAACTCGTAGAGCGGCCGCGTCGGCAGCGTGTCGAACGCGATCGAGATCACCTTCGTGAAGTGGCAGTTGACGCACTGGCTGATCGACTGCGAGTGCTGCGTGTGCAGGTTCACCGTGCGCCCGACGATCGGCGAGAAACCGGTGTCCGCCATCGTCGGGTGGCACGCGTTGTTCATGCACCCCTCCCCCTTCTTCATCGAGTACCAGTTCCGGTCGAGCTGATACGGCAGGCCGTCCGGCCCGTTCTGGTGCGGCGTGTGGCAGCTCCAGCAACCGTTCTTGAAGATGTTCTGTGTGTAATGCCCCGAGCTGACGATGTCCTGCCCCTGCTGATGGTGCGCCGAGGAGGTGACTCCATCGCCCCAGACGCTCATCTGTCCGAACGTGC
The DNA here is from genome assembly GCA_964549365.1 of uncultured Alphaproteobacteria bacterium. Lineage (GTDB taxonomy): Bacteria > Bacteroidota > Ignavibacteria > OLB7 > OLB7 > JAFDZV01. The sequence continues at coordinate 2,402 of CAZJYH010000133.1, read as the reverse complement.
TCTTGGTGAACGGATGCAGCTTCAACCCCGGGATATACGGCGTGTTGAGCGAATCGTCGTACGGGTACGTATGCAGATTCTTCGAGCTGGAGATGCGGTTATGGCACTGGTTGCAGAGGTCGTACTTCAGGTCGGTCCCCTCCTTCGTGTCGGGGAACGAGGCCGGCGAAACGATGTTGTCAACGGTTGGGTTGGCCGCGTGCTCGGAACCCGGGCCGTGGCAGCTCTCACAACCGATCTTGATGTTCTGATCCTGCAGCGCCGAGTCCTTCTCCTTGACGCCCACCCACGACGCGTTCCAGATCGAGTCCGTGCCGTTGACGGTCAACTTCACGTCGAAGCCGTTGACATGGCAGAACGTGCACTGGTTGTCCCACGAGCGCGAGCGGAACAGGTTGCTGTTCGGCTTGAAGAAGAACGCCTCGGTGGTGTTCACGTCGTTGTAGTACCAGCGCGTGCGATCGGTGAAGTAGAACTTGCCGCCGTCGGCGGAGCGCACCTTGTAACCGGGAAGAATGAACTGGAACGGGGCCACGTAATAGACGCCCTCAACCTGCACCAGGTAGCGTTCGATCCAGCCGTTGCCTCCGTAGGTGTAGGCCACCTTCATCTTGTTCGTTGTGTCGCCGCCGCTGCTGAACTTCAGCTGGATGTAGTAGTCCTTCTTGTCGGCGCTCTTCGAGAAGTGGAACTCGATCGTGTCGCGCCCATCGACCTTCACGGACGGATCGAGGAAGCGGACCACCGAATCCCCCTCGAAGTATCGATCGGCCACCACGGTCTGTGGTGTCGGGCGAAGGTGGATCTTCTGGTGGATCGTCTGGCGGAACTTCTCGGCCCCCTGGTAGGAGCTCGCCTCTCCATAGGCGCCCTCATGGCAGTTGGCCGCCATGCAGGATTCCTGACCGACGTATGTTCGGGCGGCCGGACGGGGTTGTGACCCGAGCCGCACGCCGATCACGGCAATCGCGGCGAGGCCGGCGACGATGGCAATGCTGTAGCGAAATCTTCTCATGGAATTTCCGACGTGGACTGTGAGAGAACATCGAAGGTCTGTCGCGGGGGCCGAACTTCACCGGCATTCACACACCGTCTCAGTCTCGTGGAACTGCGTTCTACGCGATAAAAGACCGGGCAGGCCGCAATATGTCGCAGCGAACATTACGGATACAAGGTTTCGGTGATTAGGCGTTGCGAACCCCCACCCGCCGTGCCAGTCGCTCGACGCCGCCCACAAATGCATCCCAGGTGTACTTCTTCCGCTCCTCGACGATGTTCTCGGCGAAGCGTTCGAGCGCATCGCCCGCGTACATCTTCTCAACCGCGTCGGCGATGCCGTTCGGGGAGGCATCCCGCAGCACGAAGCCGGTGGCGCCGTCGATCACCACCTCGCCGAGGCTGCCGACATCGGTAACGATCACCGGCGTGGCAAAGTTGTAGGCGATCTGGGCGATGCCGCTGTTGGTGGCGTTATGGTAGGGAAGCACGACCATATCCGAAAGGGAGAACCACTCCCCCACCTCCTCGTTCGGCACGTATCCGCTGTGGACGGTCACGTAATCGCTCACACCGCCGTCGCGAATCTGCGCCATGTACGGGGCGGGGTCGCCGAAGAATTCGCCGACGATCAACAAATGCGCGTCGGGGATGCGGCGGACGATCTCCGGCATCGCGGCAAGCAGGCGATCAAGTCCCTTGTATGGGCGAACGAAGCCGAAGAACAGGAGCACGCGCCCGGCCGTGATTCCGTGTTTCCTCCGCATCTCTTCCTTGTCCAGCCTCGGGCCGAAGTTCTCGTACGTCGGATGCGGGAGCATGAGATTGGGGATCTCGGGGAAGAGGCGTTCGAGATCTGATTGAACGGTCGAAGATTGAGCGATCGCGAGATTGCAATAACGGAATAGAAACTTCGTGAAGAAGCGATCCCCGATTCGCCGCTCGTGTGGTATCAGGTTCTCACAGACGATCATCACATCCTTCCGGCCGCGCCGGTGCACCAGCCGAGCGATCGTCCCGAACGCCGGGCCGAAGAACGGCAGCCAGAACTTGAAGATCACCAGATCGTACCCGCGGCGCCGGAGCAGCCGCCCAACGCGCAGCCAGTTGAACGGGTTCACCGAGTCGATCATCCGCTCGGCCGTCACGTCGCCGGCAAAGCCCCCACCATCCCCCAGTTCCTCCTGAAACTCGCCGGGATACAGCAGCTTCGGGTACTGCCGGGTGAACGTGATCACGTCCACCGCATGCCCGTGCACTCTCAGGTATCGGCTGAGCATGTTCGTGTGGTGGGCGATCCCCCCGCGATACGGAAACGCCGGCCCAATCAGCGCGATCTTCATTCGTATTCCTTACTCCCGTGTTTGATTCGTCGCCCCAACGGGTCATCCCACACGACCGGCAGG
>CAZJYH010000132.1:0-9996 GCA_964549365.1 uncultured Alphaproteobacteria bacterium | reverse complement strand
GACCGTGCCGTTCTTCTCCGGCTTGATGAACTTGTCGGCGGTGACTTTGATCTCGGTCGTCCGGGTGGTCTTCGTCGACAGCTCGAAGTTCGCGGTCGTGGTCTGTCCGACCGACACGCGGACATTCTGCCTCTTCTCCAGCAAACCAATTGCGGTCACTTTCAGCTCATAGTCGCCGGCACGAACGCCGGCGATGAGGTAACTACCATCGGCCTTGGCGATGGCGCCCTGCGTGCCGCCGACGATACGTATCGTGGCGCCCGGCACGGGCTTGCCGTCGTCGTTGGTCACCTTGCCCGAGATCGTGCCGGTCGTCTGCGCGCTGGCGATCATCGGGACAAAGAGAGCACACGCGGCTAAGCCTAGCAGCTTCCGTTTCATCTGAGCACTCCTTGGGATTGATGTAATGCGTTGTGCAAGCAAGTATTTGTAGTCGATGTTGTTATCGTTTCGTGTTGTCGGCATGGCCCGGTGAAACTTCCCACATCACGCCGCGTACGAGCCCTCCACATTCCGTCGAGTAGAATCGTGGTATGGTACGGGCACGGCGAGTCACCGGCCTATGTTGCCATGGCATGCGCTGGTGCATGCCGTTGAACGGGACTGGGGTTCCGGGGGCGGGAGAAAGCGTATTCGATCTTCTTGACGGCACTGGATCCTTGACCGGACGATGTTCGTAACAGGGCCTGATGTCGAGCTTCTGGAGGGAGTGTTGTCAAAAGTTGACGCCGAATATAGCGTCTGCGCTCCCTAACCACAAAATTTTCGGCCCTATCCTCACCATCGCATGGGAACCTTCTCCCATCCTGCTGCGTCTCAACGCATCTTCCCGATTTCCCCGAACCTGCCTAACCTACACGATACCCTACCAAAAGTTACCGGTGGTTCAACACGGGTTCGATATCCGTGGATCGGATAAGCGGCCGCGCCACCGTATCGCATTCGATTACTCGAGCAGCGCCGACGGCGTTCGCGGCGCCGTCGCGGCCTCGGATTCGCCCGGCGTGGTTTCCTTTACGGCATCCATCGACGGTATCACTACCTTGGCTGCCGCAGTGGCGGACGTTCCGCGAGCGGGGGCCGTCACTCTTGCCGGGCCTGCCTCTTCCTCGGGCGTGAGCAGGCGGATCGATGTTTCGGTCACGCATAGGCCGCGGCGGCTGCAACCATTGACCCCGGCATTGGTTATTCCCGAGGGCACCGCAACGTCGAGCCACGTGTGTACAACGCCCGGCGACTTGTCCCTACGACTTCGTGCCTGAGGCGACAACCCGGCGCCCCTCGCCATCAGGATGCGCCCTTCGAATCCGGTTCGGGAAGATTTGTTGGCGTCGGTGCCCGCCGTCGTCGCCTGCGCGGATGCGGCAACCACGGCGGCAGCGCCGACGAAGAGGGTACAGAGGATGAGTTTGCGTGGCATTGGTTCCTCCTGTGTGAAAGCAGTGCCGGCCGGCAACTGTCCGAACGCGTCGGGAACGAGCGGGAACGATGCGCACAAACGCCCTCGATGCACGGACGAGCTCGACTACTTCACCCTCCCCACACCGGACGATCCGTGGTATCTCCCGCTCGTAGTCAACCTACACGACAGCATCACCAAAGGTTACCCACCGTCGTTTCTTGGAAGTTCCACGCTTGCGGCCGGATGCACGAATCCCGAGATGTGTCGCCCGATCCGGTACAATTCCACGCATGCCCCGTCAGACCCGACGTCGTACAGGCCCGGGACTGCCGCTTCGAGCCGTCATGCGTTGATCGAGCCGTCACCTTTCAGGAACTCCCCCACCTGATGCGCGATCTCCGCGGCAACACGCCCCTGAGCCTCGTGCGTCGAGGCGGCGATATGCGGCGTCGATACCACGCGCGGATGGTCGACGAGCGGGCTCGGGAATCCCGGCGGCTCCTCGCTGAACACGTCGAGCGCGGCGCCGGCAACCGTGCCGCCGTCGAGCGCCGCAAGCAGCGCGGCCTCGTCGATGATGCCGCCGCGCGAGCAGTTCACCAGGAATACGCCGTGCCGCATCCGGGCAAGCTCGGCCGCACCGATCATGCCGCGCGTGGCCGCGCTGAGCGGAACGTGAATGGTGACGATATCGCTCTCGGCGATCAGCTCATCGAAGCTCCGGGGCGCGATTCCCATCTCCGTGATCGCCTCGGTGGTGAGCAGCGGATCGTGTCCGAGCACAATCGCATCGAAGGCCGCCAGACGCCGCGCCACTTCCCGCCCGATGCGCCCAAGCCCCAGCACGCCGACGCGCTTCCCCATCAGCTCCGTTCCGGTCAACGTCTTGCGATCCCATGCGCCGCCGCGCAGGCTCGTGTTGGCGGCGGGGATCTTGCGCAGCATCGCCATCAGCAGCGCGAACGTGTGCTCCGTGGCCGATATCGTATTCCCCCCCGGCGTGTTCATCACCACGATCCCACGCTCGGCCGCTGCCGCCACGTCGATGTTGTCCACGCCCGCGCCGGCGCGGCCGATCACGCGCATGCGGTGCATCGCCGCGATCATCGCCGCATCCACCTGTACAGCGCTCCGTACGATCATCCCCTCGAACTCGGGGAGCAGCGCCGCCAGCTCCGTCGCCGGAAGGCCAACGGCGCGGCTCACCTCGATCCCGTATCCTTGAAGGATCGTATCGCAATCCGCGCTCACCGCGTCGGCAATCAGCACTCGAGACATATCGGTCATGCTCCCTTCGCAATGGCGTTGTTGAAGATGTGCTGTGCCGCGGACAACCCGGCCCCCTCGGCGTGCGGATGGCCGATCTCGGCGAGCGCGCTCTCGATCGCATACAGCACGCTCAACACGTCGGCCTCGTCGTAGTACCCGAGATGCGCCACCCGGAAGATCACCCCCTTCAGCTTCTCCTGCCCGGCCGCCAGGGTGACGGCATACTTCGTCTTCATCAGGTTCATGAAATCGGCGCCGCGTTCGGGGAGACGCACCGAGGTGAGAACGTTCGAGGGAGGATTGCCGAACGGATGCAGCCCCAGCGCCGAAACTCCCGCCCGCATCGCCGCGCCCAGCCTCGCGTGGCGCCGCCACACATTCTCGATCCCCTCGGCACGAATCATCCGCAGTGTCTCGGCAACGCCCAGCACCAGCGTGATCGCGGGCGTCCAGGGTGTATCGTCGGAAGCATGCGCGGTGCGGGCCTCCTTCATGTCGAAGTAGAACTTCGGCAGCGTGGAACGCTCGGCCGCCTGCCAGGCCCGTTCGCTGAGCGCGATGAACGCGAGGCCCGGCGGGATCATCAGCCCCTTCTGTGAACCGGTGACCGCAACGTCCACGCCCCATTCGTCGAACCGCAGTTCGTGCGCACCGATCGCGGTAATGCCGTCCACGATGATCAGCCCGTCGAACCGGCCCCGTATGGCTGCGGTGATCGCCTTCACATCGGTGAGCACACCGGTCGAGGTCTCGCTGTGGGTCAGGCAGAGCGAGCGAGCGTTCGGATGCGCGTCCAGCGCGTCGCCGATCTGCTCGAGCGTCGCGGCATGCCCCCACTCGACGGTGATCTCATGCGCGGTGACGCCGTACGCGCGCGCGATGTCGCCCCACCGCTCGCCGAACTTGCCGCCGTTGACGAAGATGATCTCGTCCCCCGCGCAGTGCGTGTTCACCAGCGCGGACTCCATCGCCCCGGTACCGCTGGCGGTGAGCGTCAGCACGGGCTGTGTCGTGCAGAACAGATACTGCAGCCCGTCGCCGACCTCGCGTAGCGCGGCCTGAAACTCAGGGGTGCGATGATGGATGATCGGTTGTGCCATTCGGAGCATCACATGCTCCGGAACGGGCGTCGGGCCGGGGGTGAACAGACGTGGTTTCATGATGCGTGATAGGGGCTTGGTAATGGGCGCGATCCGTTTCGAACGCGACGGTTCGTACGCGGCGCCTCATGCTTGGTTGGTCGTCTATCGTCTCATGCGCGCGCTCCTTCCGCCGAACGACCCCCGCGCTCCGGATCGTTCCTCTGTCCTCGCTCGTCCAGCTTCCCCCCTTCGTCAGACTATCTCGATGGGCCTGCCGCTGAGCGCGTTGCCGATGATGCCCATCAAGCGATCGCGATTGTGCCGGGTTTGCGAGGAGACCGCAAGCACGCCGACGCAATGCACCTTGCTTGCGGCAAGCGCACGCAATTCCTCGATGCGGGCCTCGGCCTGCGTTGCGTTCACCTTGTCGTACTTGGTCAGAACGATCAGGAAGGGGCGGCCGATGGAGTCGAGCCAGCCGAACATGTCCCGGTCCAGCGCGGTCGGCTCGTGGCGGATATCGCAAAGCGATACAACCAGCCGCAGCTGATCACGGTTGCGCAGATACGACTCGATCAGTCGCGCCCACGCTTCGCGATCGGTCTTCGAGACCTTTGCGTAGCCGTAGCCGGGCAGGTCCACGAAACGGAACGATTCGTTGATGTGGAAGAAGTTGATCTGCTGCGTCTTGCCGGGTGTTGCGCTGGTTTTGGCGAGGCTCTTGCGGCCCACCAGCAGATTCAACAGCGATGACTTCCCGACATTCGAACGTCCTGCGAACGCGACTTCCGGCTCGGGTCCCTTCGGAAACTGATCGCTCCGCGCGGCGCTGATGATGAACTCTGCCGATGTAATGTTCCGCATGGCGTTCGAAATGGAAAGGCCGCCGGGAGCGAAGTTCGCTCCGTCGACGGCCTGCAAGTTATCGAGTCGCGGGACAACGGCCCGCAACAGTTGGTATGCGGATCAGTATTCGTCTTCTCCGCGGTTCCATCGATTGTCCTCCCACTCGCTGTCCTCACCCCGTCCGCGCCCGCCGCCGCCCCGGCCGCCACGATCACGATCGCCCCAGCGATCACCGCCGCCGCCGCGTCCACGGTCGCCGCCGCGCCCTCCGCCACCGCCGCTCCCGCCCCCGTAGCCGCCGCCGCCACTGTAGCCGCCGCCGCCACCACCACTGTAGCCGCCGCCACCGCCGCCGTAGCTGCGGCGCGGACCGTCAAAATCGCGACGGGGGGCAAAGCCTCCGGGCCGCTCGTCACGTGGACGTGCCTCGTTGACTGTGAGAACACGCCCCATCCAATCCTTTCCGTTCATTTCCTCAATAGCACGCGCACCGTCTTCCGCGTTCTCCATCTGAACAAATCCAAACCCACGCGAACGCCCGGTCTCCTTGTCGATGATGATGCTGCTGGATGTGACCGGTCCGAATTCCTCAAACGCCTGACGAAGATCATCCTCCGTCACCGTGTAGGGGATGTTACCGACGTAGATGTTCACGGTGATATACCCTGTGAGATGATATTGAATGAGACTGAACCGTGTGGGCGACGAGTCATTTGCGGTAGCGGTGGCGTACGATCCAGAACGAACGATACCGATAGCAGCAAGCGCAGGAGCCAACACCAAAGAAGCCTCTCTATCCTTACAGATAGAGAGGCTTCGCAAGCATACACAATTTTTTTCGCGAACGCAAAACGAAAGTTGCGGCTCGTTTTACGCGATATCAAGAGATAACGCACATGGCTCGGAATCCGCTCAGGCGTCGCCCTTCGGCTCCCCATCGGCTGCGGGCTCGCTCCCCTCGGCGGCATCGGCCGACGCATCGTCGACGGCCGTCACATCGGCATCCGGAGCGGCGGCGACCTCGTCGACGACGGCCTCCGGCTCTGCGGCCGCTGCCGGAACGGCAGGTGCCGAAGCTGCCGGCGCCGCGGCCTGGGCTTCCTTGGCGGCCTGCTTCGCACGGCTGCGGGCCACGCGCTCGGCACGCGACATCGCCCCCTTCGAGCGGCTGCGCGCGGCGGACTCATCGCGGTCGATGTTGTAATCGACAAGCTCGATGATCGCGATGCGGGCACCGTCACCGAGACGCGTTCCGAGCTTCACCACGCGGGTGTACCCGCCCGGACGGCTCGCCACCTTCGGCGCGATCTCGTTGAACAGCTCGCGCACCACGTTCTCGTCGTGAATGTCGCGCGCAACCACACGACGCGCGTGCACGTCGAGGTTGCCTGCCGTTTCGGCCAGATGAGCGCGCTTGGCACGCGTGATGATCGCCTCGGTGAACCGGCGCGCCTCCTTGGCCTTCGCCTCGGTCGTCCGAATCCGCTTATGACGAAGAAGCGACGTCGCCAACGCCTGCAACAGAGCCTTGCGATGGCTCGCCGTGCGCTTCAGTTTTCTGCCTTCTACTCTATGTCTCATGATCTTCGCTGTTGAGCCGACCGGGGAAACCGGCGCGGCGGGTCGAGCCGTGAGGCCCGGGAGTTGTCAAGAAGAATTGGTATCGGCTTGGAACCGTTCCGCGCGTTACTCGCGGCCGGCAGCGTCTTCGGCCTTCAGATATTTGTCGACATCCATGCCGAACGTGAGCCCGAAGGAGTCGATGATGTCGGTCAGCTCCGCCAGGGACTTGCGCCCGAAGTTGCGGAACTTCAGCATCTCGTTCTCCTGGCGTGCCACGAGGTCGGCGATCGTGTTGATGTTCGCGGCCTTCAGGCAGTTGTGCGAACGGACCGAAAGCTCCAGCTCGTCGACCGGGGTCAGGAGGATGCGCCGAATGCGGCTCACCTCGGCCTCCTGTGCCTCTTCCTCCTCCGCCATCTGGGTCTCTTCGGCGTCGAAGTTGAGGAAGAGCTGGATATGGTCGCGGAGGATCTTCGCCGCGGTCGCAAGCGCCTCTTCGGGCGTGATCGAACCGTCGGTGGTGATCTCCAGGGTCAGCTTCTCGTAGTCGGTCTTCTGGCCGACGCGCGTGGGCTCGACCAGATAGCGCACGTTGAGGATCGGCGTGAAGATCGAATCGATGGCGATCGTGCCGATCGGCTGATCGGGGAGATGATTCTCTTCGCTGGGCACGTAGCCCTTGCCGCGGCTGATCCGAAGCTCAACGTTGAGCGTCACGCCTTCGGCCAGGGTGGCCACGTGATGCTCGGGATTGAGAATCTGGAAATCCTCCGTCGCGTTCTGGATGTCCTGTCCGGTGAAGTCGGCGGGGCCGGTAACCGTGAAGGAGATCTTGGTCGCCTTCTTGTCAAGCTGCTTGATCCGGATTTCCTTGAGGTTCAGAACGATCTCGGCCATGTCCTCGCTGACACCGTCGATCGTCTGGAACTCGTGGAGAACGCCGTCGATACGGATCGCGGAGATCGCGCAGCCCGGGATCGAGGCGAGAAGAACGCGGCGGAAGGCGTTGCCGATCGTTGCACCGTAACCTTCCTCCAGCGGCTGCAATACGAAACGCCCGAACGTCTCGTTGCGCGTGGGCTCATCAACCTGCACTCGCTCAGGCATCTGCATGAACGAGCTCATCGGCGCGGTGATCTGCTCTGTCAAGGCTTACCTCTCAGTTCTCTTCGTGAATCAATAGGTACATTCATTCGCAACCGGCACACCCCACAACAATCTCCCCCTGCAGGCACGGCCAAGCCGCGCCCGGGGTGGATTACTTGGAGTACAACTCGACGACGAGCTGCTCGTTCGCGTTGAGCGGCACATCGGCCCGCTCCGGCAGATTGAGCAGCGTCCCCTTCAGATTGGCCTTGTCGAGCTGCACCCATTGGAGCATCGAGCGATCGTTCACACGCTTCAGCGATTCGTGAACAACGTCCAGCTTGCGGCTCTTCGGGCGCACCTGAATCACATCGCCCGGCTTGACATGATAGCTGGGGATGTTCACCGAGTTCCCGTTGACCGTGATGTGACGATGCAGGACGAGCTGTCGTGCAGCGCTGCGCGATGAGCCGAATCCGAGACGGTAGACGATGTTGTCCAGCCGTGTCTCGAGGATACGCACGAGGTTCTCACCGGTAACGCCCTGCTGACGGTTGGCCTTCTCGAACGAGAGCCGGAACTGCTTCTCGAGCAGGTTGTACGTCCGCTTGATCTTCTGCTTCTCGCGAAGCTGCACGCCGTATTCAGTCACCTTGGCGCGGCGCGTGTTGGCACCGTGCTGTCCCGGCGGATAATTACGACGCTCAATCGGGCACTTCTCGGTGTAGCACTTGGCTCCCTTCAGAAAGAGCTTCTGCCGCTCGCGACGGCAGAGTTTGCAAACCGCATCAGTATATCGAGCCATGAGAGAGATGTATGAATCTGATTGTTTTCTGTTCGCTTTCCAGAGCCAGGCTGCATGCGGCGTTCCGCGGATTGCGCCGGGCGATCGCTCTCCTCCGGCGCAACGATCGCCGCCTGCAGGAGAGCACTCAGGCCCGTATTACACGCGGCGGCGCTTCGGCGGGCGGCAGCCGTTGTGCGGCAGCGGCGTGATGTCCGTGATCGTCAGCACCTCCAATCCGGTCTGCTGAAGCGCGCGCACGGCGGCCTCGCGACCCGAACCGGGCCCCTTGATGAAGACATCCACCTTGCGCAAGCCCATGTCGTAGGCTTCCTTGCCGGCATTCTCGGCGCACACCTGTGCCGCGTACGGCGTATTCTTACGCGATCCACGGAAACCGTTACGGCCGGCGGAGCTCCAACTCAACGCATTGCCGTAAATGTCGGTGACCGTCACGATCACGTTGTTGAAGGTCGCCTTGACGAACGCCTTGCCGTTGATTTCGGCAACTACCTTCTTCTTGCGCTTCTGCTGTGTGTTCTTAGCCATGAGTACTGTATGATTTCACTGCTTACTTCTTGCCGGCCTTCTTCTTTCCAGCCACCGTCTTGCGGCGACCCTTGCGCGTACGGGCGTTCGTCCGAGTGCGCTGTCCGTTGACCGGCAGTCCGCGACGGTGACGCAGCCCACGATAGCATCCGATATCCATCAGGCGCTTGATGTTCAGCTGCATCTCGCTCCGGGCCGCACCCTCCACCTTGTAATCGTTCTGAATGGTCAGGCGGATGCGGTTCACTTCTTCGTCGCTCAGATCGCCGATCTTCTTCGAAGGCTCGACGTTCGAGTCACCGAGGATCTTCATCGCCGTCGTCGGCCCGATACCATAGATGTAGGTAAGGCCGATGCGAGCATGCTTGTTTCTCGGAAGGTCAATTCCAGCGATGCGTGCCAACGTGTATAGCTCCTTGATTCAAACGTGTTTGCAGGTTCCGCGAGTCAGCTTCGTCTGCTTCGCGCAGGGCCCCACCGCCGATCGATCGGGGCCGCATGGTCAGGATCAGCCCTGCCGCTGCTTGTGCTTCGGATTCTTCTTGCAGATCACCCGCACAACACCCTTGCGCTTGACGATCTTGCAGTTGTCGCACATCTTCTTGACGGATGCTCGTACTTTCATTGGTCTCGTCGAATTGCGACCGCCCTTCATGGAGCGATCCGGTTTCTATCGTACTATCCTACTCTCGTATTGGCTGCCGACCCACACCGCTATCGATAGCGATACGTGATGCGCCCCTTGGCCAGGTCGTATGGCGACAGCTCAACGGCAACCTTGTCACCCTGCACGATCCTGATGTAGTGGAACGTAGCGTTCGGGAGCACTTCGGAGATTACGCCATCAACCTTGATCGCCGTTTGTTTGGCCATAGAATCGTTTCAATAATTCAACTGTGCGCCGTCACCATGTCCGGTGTCATCGTCAGGATCTCGGCCTTCCCTTCGCGCACGACAATCGTGTGCTCGAAGTGGGCGGACGGCTTACCGTCCTGCGTTGCAACCGTCCACTCGTCGGCGCGCGTCACCACTCGGTAACTTCCCGCGTTCACCATCGGCTCGATGCAGATCACCATGCCGTCGACAAGCTGCGTGTTGCGAAACTGGTGCCGCTGGAACGGGCTGGGAACGAAGTTCGGCACGGCTGGATCCTCATGCAGGTTCCGACCGATGCCGTGCCCCACCAACTCGCGCACCACGGAGAATCCGTTGGACTCAACATGGCGCTGCACCGCGCGTGAGATATCAAAGACCCGATTGCCCGCAACCGCCTGTTCGATCCCGAGCCACAGCGCTTCCTCGGTCACGCGCATCAGCTTCCGTCCCTCGTCGCCGACATCGCCGATACCATACGTGATCGCGCTGTCGCCGTAAAACCCATCCTTCTTCACCCCGACGTCGAGCGAGACGATATC
>CAZJYH010000131.1:0-10007 GCA_964549365.1 uncultured Alphaproteobacteria bacterium | reverse complement strand
GAGTTTTACTCCGGACCATGCCGTCTGCAGGGTCGCGGAGTCAACTCCGCGACAACAATCTCGCCTTCGGCACCATCATGAAGGCCAACTCCGCAACAACACGATCGGCAATGAACGTGGCACCCGGCTATCGCACGCGCTCCAGGATGTAGACATGCTGCGTCCCCAGCAGGAAGTCGCGGTACTGCGCGCGCGACCGCACTTTCCAGAGCGAATCGCTTTCGGCGCGCGGTGAGGCCGTGATAACATAATTGCAGCGCTCCTGCCGCTCGTGGTACCACCGATAGAAGCCGTTCAGGTCGGAGACGTTTTGCCGATCGATCGCCTTGAGATACTCGTCGAACAAGCCGTTGTAGCAATTCCAGTTCAGCGTGCCGTGGATCTCCGCAACCGGCACGCCCTTGGTGCGCAACTCCTCGCCGAGCAGCCAGCCCGCGTCCTCGCTTGCGATGTTGCCGCGCGTCCAGAGCGCGGCGCCTGCAAGCACCATCAATGCCGAGATCGCCGTGACCGTCGACAGCCGCGCGATCCACGATCGAAGGTAATAGCCCACCGTGATGACCGCGAATGGGATGAATGCCAGCAGTTGTTCATCGCCGAACTTGAAGTACACGACGGTGAGCACCAGCAGGATCAGCGCCGTCAGACTGAGCAGGCGCCCGGGGATCGACGCCCCGTGCCACGATCCCCGACCGAACCGCGCGGCGATGATCGCGCGCGCGATCAGCACCGCGCCGATGCCGAAGGCCACCGTGAAAGCGCCGCGGCCGATCGTGCCGAAACGGTTGATGATGCCGAAGTTCCACTGCGCCAGCGGCATCATACGCGGCGTGTCGAGCAGCTCGTGGCCGATGAACAGGCCGCAGGCAAAGACCACCGCCGACACGAACACCGTGGCGAGGCTTCGCCGCCTCCCCTCCCCCGATCGGATGCTGTGCAGGAACTCGCTCATTGCCGGGATGATCAACGGAAGCAGGAACAATGCCAGATAGAACATCAACACCGTCGGCCGCCGGAGAATGCCCGCGGCGAACTGCTCGGCGTTCCCGACGTACAGGGCCTGCGCCGCGCTCGCGTACGCCTGCCCCCACGTCGGATGCGAGAGCGCCTGCACGACCTGCCAGACCGAGGCCGCAACCGGCAGAGCAATGCCGACAGCGAGCAATCCGAGCGCGCCGCGCAACTCGCGATCGCTCAGCCACAACAGAATCACGCCCACCACGATCGCCATCCCGAACGGAGCCGTCAGTACACACGCCGATGCCGCGAGCGACGCAAGGATCATCGTCCCGGGGGCGCGGGTTCGGGCCCCTCGGGAGTAGAGCCATGTGGCCGTCACCAGGAGCGCGACGAACGTCACGTCCGTCATGAACGTGTAGCTCATCCGGAGCAGCAACGGACTTGCCAGCCAGACGCAGGAGAGAAGCCCGGCCGTTCGTTCGTCCATGTCATGCTCGCGCGCCAGCTTGTACAACGCCACCAGACCGACGAGCGCCATCAACAGCGTTGCGAGCCGCAGGATCCCCGGCGAGTAGCCGAGCACCAGCGAGAAGCCGGCGCCGAGATACGCCTGAAACGGCATGTTCGCCGCCGCCCAATCGTTCAGCGAGTACGTCCCCGCATCGAGCAGGCCGCGCACCGTGAGCGCATTGGCCCAGTCGTCGTTGAGCGTTGTTTCGCGGAGAGGGTTGACGAAGATCGCTGTGAGGATGAACGCCGCAATCGCGACCCATAGCCGGAGCGAGCCCGCTCTCGTGGTGTTGCTGGTCGGCATGCCGTTCGTGCGTTTGGTTGACGAAGGAGCGAGCATCCGGCATGGACGGCGCTCGCGTGAGCCGGGGAGGAATCGGGCTTGTGCGTCGACCGCGAACATACAACGCGCGCGCCGTCGACGCGCAAGAAATTACAAGCGGTGTGCGTGCGGATCTCCCGGCCCCCTCAAACGGCACGGCGTCGAGAACGCGGATGCATCGGTGTCGCGTTCGTACCTCCGTGTTCCCCCTCGTGACGTGAATGGAAGGCAAGGAGTAGACTTTGCACCCCTGATGGCTGCGAACCCTCCGGGTTCGAGGGACAGCCACGCGCCCCGTCCTTTCCGCATTCCCCCGACTCACCGCCGTCGCACCCGCACATTCATCCTTCATAATTCATACTTCATCCTTTCCCCTCCCTCCTCCCCTCCATGAAGAGCGAGTCCGGCTTGACGACCGTGCCGTCGCCGAGCGTGTCGAGATGGAACGACTCCCACCCGGCGATCGCGCTCGACGTTGCGGTGTGCACCGTCGGCTCCTCGAAACCGGTGTCACGCAGCAGCCGTGCAAGCGACCAGCGATCGTACATCCACTGGTGCACCTCGCCGCCGAGACGGAAGCGCCCCACCTCCAGCGCGCGCGCATCGTCGGCGCCGAGCAGCATCCGCAGCAGTCGGCGGCGTGCGCCCCGCGCCAGCGAGCCGAGTGTACGCCGCGCTGCCGGCTGCACCGATCGCGGGGTTCGCGCGGACTCGATCATCCGCCGCCCCTCCTCGCCGATGCGCTCCAGTATGAACGCCTCGTTCGTCAACGGCGCGCGCCGAAGATACGCCCCCATCGCACCGCCGCTGTGCTCGCGGGTGGTCTGGTCCATCAGTTCCAACATCATCCAGTCGTAGTCAGCCGCGGCACCGGCATCGCCGCCGAGCGCGGCCGTCATCTTCTGCAGATAGGCGCGGCAGATCCGTTCGAGATCGGGAACGGCGATCCGGATGATCCCCCCCGGACGCAGCACGCGGGCACACTCGCGCATGAACGCCGCCGCATCATCACGACGCAGATGCTCCAGAACGTGCGAGTGGTACACCACATCGGCGCTCCCGTCCGCCAGCGGAACACCGCGGCTCAGGTCGTGGGCGATCACGCCCGGTCCGAGCGGGGCGATGTCGATGTTCACCCAGTCCGGATGATAGCGCGCGCCGCAGCCGAGGTTCACGTACCGAATCATGCCGTGGCCTCGCATACGAACGTCCTCGTGATGGTCTGCTCGCCGAGCATGCCGAACAGATCGTACGGCAGGCTCGCATACTCATGCCGCACCGTCAGGTTGTTTTCGTCGAAGAGCCCGCGCAGCTCGCTCTCGTTGATGATCACTTCGATGGTCGGCGAGCCGTAGGCCCGTTTCGTGAGGAAGGATGTCGGCCGCTCGGCCAGCAGCACGACGGTGTGGAAGATACTCCAACGCCGCGCCACGCGCGCGCTCTCGGCGATCGCGGCGGCGTAGTTCGGGATGTGCATCAGCGCAACGCCGTTCAGTACGATGTCGAAGGCGTCGTCGTCGAACGGCAGCGCCGTCGCGTCGCCGTGCACGAAGGCAAGGTCGGGATACCGCGCGCGCGCGCGCGCCACCATCGCCTCGGCGTAGTCGAGCCCCGTGTAGCGCACGGGCGTCGCGGCCAGATACGCGATCACCTCGCTGTTGTATCCGCTCCCGCAGCCGACCTCGAGAAGCGAGAGGCCCTCCGAGGCAGACGCCGCGTCCCCGGCCCTTCCGACGGCGTCGACCGCCTCGGCCAGCACGCGCAGGTCCTCCCGAGGAGCCCCCTTCCGCATGGCCTCCAGCAACGCGCCGAAGGCCGCGTCCTGCCTGCTCGCGACGGCCGCATCGTCCCACCCGTCGAGCCGGAGCCCGGCGATCGCCTCACGATCGATCACCGCGTACGCGGTGGAGCTTCCGGTGCGCTTCGGCCCCACCATGCGCCGCAGCCGGCGAACGATCCGCCGCAGAAGGTTGGCGCTCATCGGCCCACTCCGCTTCCGGTTCGCACGCCGTCGCGGACCTCCTCGATCGTCCCGACCAGTTCCGCCATGCGCTTGAGGTAGGTGTGATCGCGCAGCGTTCGCTCGCGGCCGGCATGCGCGATCGCCGCGCGCTCGTCATCATGCGCGAGGTAATAGGCGATCAGCTCGGCGCATTCGCGCTCGTCGCGATAGGCAACAACCTCCACGCCCGGCTCGAAGGTCTCCGCGAGGTTCTCCTTCCAATCGGTCAGCAACATCGCCCCAACGCCGGTTGCCTCGAACAGCCGCATGTTGTTCGCGTACGAACCGGCCACCTCGATATGATGGTTCAGCGTGATCATCGAACGATTGAGCACGGCATACATCTCGCGCCCCCATGCTTTTCCGTGATGCGCGCGCACGATCGCTGCATCCTCGGCCCCCAGCGTCTCGGCGCCCTTCCCCCACAACTCCAGCGGCGTGCGCTCAGCCAGATATCGCAGAAGCGCGGCGCGCCCGGAATGATGCCGCGAGATGCTCCCGACGAACGAGACCGGGATCGAGGGGACCTGATACGCGAGCGCGTCGAGCACGCGGGGGTCGAACGCGAAACGGTGCAGTCTGCTCGTGATCCCCATCGCCTCGAAGCGCGCGATGAAGTTCGGCAGCGACGAAAGGATGAGATCGTAGAGATCGATGCCGCGCTCGTCGGGCAGCGGCGCGGCCACCTGCCCCACAAGCATCCGCCCGCGCGCAGCGAAGCGCCGCACGAACGACGGGGCGATCCCATCCAGCACCTGGTTGATGATCACGTCGGGCCGATAGTGCTCGATCTGCGCGGCCAGCACCCGATCGACCCAGCGGCGATCGGGGACACGCGAGGCCCACGGCAGCAGCCCGCGCCGCATGCGGAACTCCCAGCGCTTCCCCGGGGGCGCGAGCGGCAGCCCGTGCTCGCGCGCCCACGCCCGCTGCATCGGCTCGTTGTTCGCATGCACCTCCCATGCCTCGTGTCCCAGCGCTCGCAGGTTGTGCGAGTAGAAATCCGCCACGCCGAAGAGCGTCGCGTTCCGCGCGCGCATCTGCTCGTCGTACGGCCGCTCGGCGAGGCCGGGCGTGCCGTCGTACAGCCACGAAAGGAAGGCGCCGTAGTCCGCGTTGAGGATCAGAATGCGCATCGCTCAGCGGTCCTCCGTCCAGTCCATCAGGCGCCGCAC
Organism: uncultured Alphaproteobacteria bacterium; assembly: GCA_964549365.1. Lineage (GTDB taxonomy): Bacteria > Bacteroidota > Ignavibacteria > OLB7 > OLB7 > JAFDZV01. The sequence goes on along the minus strand of CAZJYH010000131.1, from coordinate 5,038 downwards.
CCCGAGCTCGATCTCCGGCGTCGTGCGGTCCGGCTCGTCGCCGCTCTCGATCGCCAAGGCACGCTCGATGCACCAGCGGTGCGACTCGTTGCGTACCAGGTTCAGCAGCATCAACGGATTGCCGAGCCCCGGGAGCGAATCGGCAGGCCGCGTCGAAGCCCGGCCCGGCAGGAACCGACGCCGGAGCGCTGCCATGAGATCGCGCGCCTGCGATCGAACATTGCCGACGGTGTGCACGCCGCTCGCGCGCTGCAGCCAGCGGCGGTACCGCGTGCGCCAGAGATGCTTCGCCGTCGCCTGCCAGTATCGCTCGAAGAGATCGGGGTCGGCCATGATCGCGCTCACCTCGTGCAGATGGGCCGGCATCGCGCCGCGCCGTTCGGAGTCATCCACCTCGCGCACCGTGCGCGGAGAGAGCGCGTCGCCGTGCGTGCGCTCGATCGGTATCAGCTCCACGCCCACGAGCAGGGCGCCGTCGAACGTCAGGTCCAGCGCGATCCCCCACTCGGTCTTCGGATACCGCGCCCCCTCCGGGTAGTCGAACAAGAAGTTGCCGAGGCTGTAGGCGATGATCCCGGCGCCGTACCGCTCCCATCCCTGGGGCACGTGGGGATGATGGCCGATCACGGCGGTCGCTCCGGCGTCGATGAGGGCGCGCAACTGATCGCGACGTTCCGGCGGCGGCAGCGGCACCTCCTCGACGCCGCCGTGGGCGAAGACGATCACGACGTCGTTGTCGGCCGCGGCATCGCGGACCGATGCGATCACGGCGGCGTCACCGATCCATGCGGCCCCCGGCGCGGCGCGCCCGGCCACGCCGAACTCCCGCTCACACAGCGAGAAGACGGCAAGTCGCACGCCGTCGCCCACAACCAGCTCGGCCGGGGCAACCGCCTCGCGTGCGTTCGCTCCGGCGCCGCAGTGCCTCAGCCCCACGGCGTCGCACGCCGCGACGGTGCGGTGCAGTCCCTCCGGGCCCCAGTCCATGATGTGGTTGTTGGCGAGCGTCACGAGGTCGAAGCCGCTCTCGCGCGCCCACGACGGCAGGCGCGGATCGATCGACACGGCCGGGCCCGACTTGCCGATCGGCCGGTCGCCGGCGATCGCCCCCTCCAGGTTCGCCACGGCGATCTCGCTTCCGGCGATCACGTCCGCGAGACGCCCCGTGATACGCGCCGAATCACCGGCGTCGCCGACGCCCCCGGGCATCACACACAGATCGCCCACCGCGAGCAGGTGCCACGCGCGCGCGCCGTCGCCGGCGGCAGCCATGTCGATATGTCGAAGGTCGCGCTCGCTCATCCGCGTTCGTCCGCGTTCGTCGGTTCGGCTCGGCGCAGGCGCAGGGCAAGGGCCTGCAGCGCCTCCAGCTTGTTGACCGCCTGCAGGTCACCGGCGGCGGCGGCTCGATGCGCGTCGACCACGGCGTCGAGCTTCAACCACTCGTGCAGCTCCTCCCATGCCTCGTAGATCGGCCAGACGGCTGCATGGCGGCCGGCGCGGATCGCATCCTGATCCAGCGTGTTGCGCAGCGGGTTGAACTCGCGCAGCGGCCCACGGCGCAGCCCCCTCGGCAGCGCCTCGGCGATCCCGCGGCGCAGCAGCCAGCCGCGCGTCAGCTTGAGCGGCATCCCGAGAAATGTGACCGGGATTGCCGCCATGCTCGGCAGGCGCCGCTTCATCATGTCGATCTGCAACCGACGCCCTTCGAGCGCGAGGCGCGGCAGCGACAACGTGAAGCGCGCCAGCTCGCGATGCACGAACGGCGTGCCGCAGCCCTTCCAGTAATCGTACATCGTCGGCTGATACGTCGAGAAGCCGAAGACGTGGCTCCACTGAAACGTCATCCACACCTTCTGGTAGTGCGCGCCGGGGACGCTCTCGTACTCGCTCCGCAGCTCCGCCTCGATCGCCTCCAACGCCGCCGCCACATCGCCGCGGAACATGTCGCGAATCTCGTCGGCGTTCCACATGCGCCACTTGTCGGTGAGCCGCGCCAGCATCGTCCGCTCACCCGGCGCCATCCCGGCAGTCTGCGCGCCGCCGTGCGGGTCGCCGATGAACCCCGTCACGATCGGATGCGGAACGCCGCGCACGGCTTCGAGGAACGGCATCTGGTACATGCCGTGGAAATGCATGGCGCTGCCGAACCAGTCCCCCCACATCGGGGAGTATTTCACCAGGTAATCCGTGCCGAGGTCCACGCGCTTCCACGGCAGGCCGAGCACCGAGGCAACCTCGCGCGCGTAGAGCGTCTCGCGCCATGCCGCGGGCCCGTACGTGTAGGCCAACATCGGCACGCGGGCTTCGGCGCCGAATGCGGCGATCAACCGGGAGTCCACGCCGCCGGAGAGCGGCAGCGTCCACTCGGGCGCCAGGCGCAATGTGCCGAGCACCGCATCGCGCATCAGCTCGTACATCTCGTCGGCAAGCTCGTCCCAGCCGCGCGACCATCGCTCCTCCGAGGGCCCGACGCTCCAGATCCGACGGGCGCTCCATCGGTCGCGCTCCCATACGGCATGCGTGTCCGGCGGAAGCACGCGCATCTCGCGGTAGAGCGTCCAGTCGCCCACGAAGTGGCCGTTCAGCAGAAGCGATACGGCGGAGGCGGGGGCGATGTCGTCGGGAGTGAAGCCGGCGGCCGCCACGGTCACGGGCTCCAGCGTGCTCGCGATGCGCCCGCCGCCGACCGCGGCATGGTAGAGCGGAATGCTCCCGGTCCAGTCGCTCCAGACATCCCATCGTTCTCCGTCGGGGGAGACGCGAACGAGAATCAGACGGCCGTCCCACGGTATGCCGGCGCTATCCAGCCGATCCTCTCGCTCGAACATGCGCGCGGCGTCGCCCAACGCGGCCGCGCCGACAGGCCACCCGACGCGCACCAGCAGGGAGCCGTCGGCGAGCGAACAGGTATCCGCTTCGAGCTCTCCGAACCCCCAAACATCCAGCGTCGTCGAGCCGTGCGTGATACGCGCCTGCACGAGCCACGGGAAATGGCGAAGGGCACGATGCGCCGCATCGGCGCGCCGCAGCTCGGCATCGACGGGAATCCCGGCCGCGATCGACATGCCGACGATCATGCCGTACCTCCATTCTCGGAACTGTCACGCAGCCGACGGCGAAGCTCGACGAACGAACCGATCGGCGCGCTCGCATGCCGCGACATCTCGCGCCCGAGGTTCAACATCATCGCGTTCCGATCGGTGAGGATCGAGCAAGCGATCGCCGCGACCGCCTCCGGCTCGAGCAGATCGGGAACCAGCCGTGTGTGGATCATCGCCTCGCGCGCGTCGGCACGGCGCACGTGCAGGTCCTGGAGGTAGTTCCCCCAGCGGTCGTGCGGCACCAGCTCCAGCACCGCGCCGGCGTGAGCCGAGGGGAGCAGCATGTTGCTGCCGTGTATGCCGATCACCAGATGGCTGGCGGCGTACAGCTCGCACCACCGCCGCTCGGTCGCCTCGTCCATGAGACCGGCGCGTTCGTCGCTGATCCACTCCGGCAGATCGCCGGGCGTGCCGGGGCCGATCACGCGGAAGCGGACGCCCGGGAACGTACCGTGCAGTCCCTCGGCCAGGGCGATCACCCGCGCGCGCTGCGCCTGAGCGGCCTGCGAGGTGCCGCCCTGCAGGGTGCCGCCCACGGCGCGGCCGAGGCGTTCGGTGAGCCTGCGCATCGGCGTCCCGGGCCTGCTCCACGTGCGATCGTCGCGCCAGATGAACGCAACGGCCGGCCGGCGCGGGACGTCGCGCCAGAGATCCTCACCCGCCGGCTTCACGCGCGTGAAGCGTTCGATGTCGACATCGCCCGGGTGCGGATGCGGCAACGCCACCGAGAGCGCGCACGATTCGAATCCGGAGATCCGATCGGCGATGCTCGACGCAAGCGCGTCGTTCCATTCCGCTCCGCGACGCAGCGGCAGATCCACCGTCCAGACCTCCGCCACGCCGTCGGGAACGAGCCATGCGAGATAACGCGGCACGAGAACGATGAGATCGCGGTCCGGGTGATGGTCGAGATAGTGCTGCGCGTTGAAGAGCTTCAGAAGCGCGTGGCCGTAGAGCCGGTCGATGCAGTTCAGCAGCAGCGGACGGGCCACCGGGCGCAGCTCGTGTACCGTGAAGACCGGATCGTCCGAGGCGCGGGCTGCGTAGGAGTCGCGAAGCCACCGCGCGAACCAGGGGACGCCGTGTGCATCGTGCACGGCGCCGGTCTCGGCGTCGAGCAGCATCGGCGTGTACAGCGCCTGGGCAACCCGGAGGTCACCGTAATAGCGGCGGCCGCACGACGGGCACGCGAGCGTTGCCAGCGGCCGCATTCCCGGCATGTACCAGCCGTCGGCGACCAGCCGGGCGGAACAGGCCGGGCAGGCGAAGTCGGCGTCGGGCAAGGGATGCAGCGTGATCATGCGGGACGATGTAAATGATAACAGCCGACGCCGAACCCCTTCTCCGGCTCTTCCAGGAACCGGCCACGGTAGATGTACCGGCGCTCGATAACCTCGAACGGCGCGAACAGGGCGAGCAGATCCGCCTCACCGAACGCGCGGTGGGCGTTGAAGTAGACGCGGCTTTGGTCGTCGAGAGGAACGGAGATGTAGAGATCACCGCCGGGGGCCAGCACGCGCTTCAGCTCGGCGATCGCACGCTCCGAGCCCGTCGGATCCAGCGGGTCACCGTACCGCCCCAGGCCGATGTGCTCCACCACACAGAGGCTCGACAACGACTTCACGCTCGCGTCGGCGAAGGGCAACTTCGGGTTGGCCCCTTCTGCGAAGCGGAGCGTGTCCAGCGCGCCGAACGTGCGGCGCCTCGTATGGCGAATCATCCGGAGTATAGGCCCCATCGAACCTGCCTGTTGTTGTCGAACGATCGAATGGAATGGCAACTACATATACTTGACGGCACCACGTGAACTCCCCCCCGCCCCTCTTGCCAAAAGGGGATTGGCCCCGATGAGTACATCGGGGGAGCACGGAGTTGACGAGGCGGCAGTGCCGGAGCGTGAGAGCCGAGCGGCGAACCCCTCCTGACCTCCCCTT
>CAZJYH010000130.1:7828-10074 GCA_964549365.1 uncultured Alphaproteobacteria bacterium | reverse complement strand
CACTCTTCCGCCTTCGTCGCCGGCGTGAAGATCGGCTCCGGGAGTCGGCTCGATTCCAGCAGGCCGGGGGGGAGCGGCACGCCGCAGACCGTGCCGCCCTCGCGGTACTCCTTCCATCCGGAGCCGGCCAGATAGCCACGGGCCACGCATTCGATCGCCAGCGGGCGGGTCTTGCGCACCAGCATCGACCGGCCTTCCAGCTCGGCGCGGTACGGCGCGCACTCCGGCGGGAACGCGTCCACGTCGGCGGTGATCAGGTGATTGGGGACCACGTCGCGGAGTTGATCGAACCAGAAGAGCGAGAGCGCGGTCAGGATGCGCCCCTTGCCGGGGATCGCCTCGTTCATGATCACGTCGTACGCGCTGATGCGATCGGTGGCCACAAAGAGGAGCGAGCCTCCGAGGTCGTAGACATCGCGGACCTTGCCGCGGCGCCAGAGCGTGAGGGTCGGGAAGGTTGTTGAGTGCAGAGCGGTCTCGGGCATCGGGAGAGATTTTTGAACGCAATATTGGTAATCGCGACGAATTATCTTAAACTTGCTTCGCAGAAGCCGTTGCCGAGGTGCAATGGCTTTTGATGTTATAGGAACGCTTCCGCTACGTGTCGAATCGCCGTCCTGAGTCTCAGGCCCGAGCCGTGATCGAGCATCGATCCTTCGATGTCTCGTTCGCTTGGGAGGGCTTTCCGATATCCGTAGCGGATTGTCGTATCGAGTGTTGTATTCTGAACTGAAGTCGACGAGCCGATATGTCCGACATTGTCTATCTGACGCGCGAGCGGCTGAAGGAACTGGAAGAGGAGTTGCACTTCCTCAAGGTGGATAAGCGGCGGGAGATCGCCGAGAAGATCGCCGAGGCGCGTTCGTATGGCGACCTGTCGGAGAACTCCGAGTATGATGCCGCGAAGGAAGCGCAGGGGATGCTCGAAGCGCGTATCTACAAGCTGGAGCAGACCGTAGGCCGCGCGCGCATCATCGACGGAACGAACCTTCCCACCGACAAGGTCTACATCCTCAGCGTGGTCACCGTGCTGAATCACAATACGAAGGCTTCCACCGAGTACACGATGGTCTCCGCCGAGGAGGCCGATGTGGAGCGCCGGAAGCTGGCCGTCACCTCACCGATCGGCAAGGCCCTGATGGGCAAGACCGTCGGCGATGTCGTGACCGTTGTGGTTCCCGCCGGGAAGATCACGCTGGAGATCCTGGAGATTCGTCGCTGAGGCCGCCGCTGCGGGCCGTCTGAGGCTCCGGACGTTGCGCCGGGCCGATCGACGGCGCGGCAGGCAGCCGGCCTCGGAGGGCGAACCCACCAGATTTATCCCGCGGATCGTTTTTCCTCAATGAACCTCTTAAACGTCGTCGTCACTCACAGGTCAGAGCCGGTGTATGTTTACGCCAGCCCTTACTATAGCAGTGGCGCCGCCTCGAGGCGCGATGGTTGAACTGGACGACAAGCAGCTGCTCGACATGTATCGGGCGGGTGAGGTGGACCGGATGTTCAATGAGATGGTCCGCCGCTATCACTCGCGCGTGTACTGGGCTGCGCGTCGAATGGTGAAGAGCCATGAGGATGCGGATGATATCGCACAGGACGTGTTCGTGCGCGCGCATGCCGCGCTTCCGAACTTCCGCGGTGAGTCGGGGATCTATACCTGGCTGTATCGCATCGCCATCAACCTCTCGATCAATCATCTGCGCAAGCAGAAGGTCCGTCGCCTGATGGACATCACGGACTACATCCCGTTCCTCGGCAAGGATGCCGACCAGGACAGCGGGATGATCCGCGACGAGAACGTGTCGCTGATCGAGAAGGCGATCGAGACGCTGCCGGAGAAGCAGCGCGCGGTGTTCATCATGCGGTACTACGACGAGCTGCCGTACGAGCAGATCTCCGCGATCCTCGGGACCTCGGTCGGCGGGCTGAAGGCCAATTTCCATCACGCCGTGAAGAAGGTGGCGGCGTACGTGAAGAAGCATCACGGGAATGTGAACCTGACCGGAATCGACGCCGACGAGCTGAACGGTGAGGAGTCCGAGTCGGATACGTCGGGGCTGTAGCTCCCCGATGGCCGGGCACGGCACGCGGTGTGCCGGGTGAACAAACTATCGCGCAACAGACAATCAGATAGATATCGCGCGCTCGCTTCGGTGGGCGCGTCGGAGCCGGCAAAACAGCCGGGGCTCCGCAGGTCAGGAGGATAGAATCATGGGCATGACTCGATGGGGAAACCAGGGCGATCCGCC
>CAZJYH010000130.1:0-7818 GCA_964549365.1 uncultured Alphaproteobacteria bacterium | reverse complement strand
AGCTGCTCGCGGGGATCGACGGTCCGTCCGAGCCGCACCCGGCCTATTGGCAGAACTTCGTGGTGAAGGTGCGCGGGCGTATCGAACAGGAGGGGGGGCGAAGGAAGCGCCGCGGCTTTGCCCCCGCATGGGCCTCACTGGGGACCGCGGCGGTGGTGACGGTGATCGTGGTGGCCACGAACGTTTTCAAGAACGAGCCCCCGCCCCCACCCGATCGGCCGCTGCCGAACCCAGTGCTCAGTCTCGCGGACTCGTACAGTTCCACCGAAACGCGCAGCCTCGTTCTCAGCAAGGGTGATGTGCAGATGATCAGCGCCATCGTCTCCGACGACAACGATGACGCGGTCTTCGAGGCGCTCGTCAACGCGGAGGATCGGTAGCGACTCAACCCCAACTTCCTGCACGGTCGTATTGAACGCGGGCCTCGACGTAACGGTCGGGGCCCGCGCTGTTTTTCGGGGTGCCGGGAAGAGGCGGGCACCGCATGAAGGCGAGCCGGTGGTGTCGCTCCGCTCAACTACCGGCTGGAAGCTGTGAACCCCGCGGGTTCGGGTCGGGCTGCTAATCGCGTCCAACACATGACGTCGGAAAACTCTGAACGAGCAAGATCCGGCCCCCAGCGGGCCGAGAGGCCCCGGCCCCTGTCGGGGGGCACCTGTCTGTAGCACCGTGCGCGCGTTGGATGTCTTCAGCTCCGTCAGCGCGCTATTCGGCGGAATGGTACTGACGGAGCTCAACACCGCAAGTGGAGGTGCGAAGCTACAGATGGGTGCCTCCTCCGCCCCGATGAATCGGGGCAGGAAGGCCCAGCGATCCGATGTCCGCTACGCTTGTTGGGCCATTGCCTCGATGCCTCGGCATACTCGCGGAGCCACGTCGGTGGACATAGTCGAGGGTAGTCGCCCCGCACACTCATTCTCCACGCCAACATCGCAAGTCGCAGTAACTACCGCTACATCGAGATCCCGATCGCCCAGCGGTAGGCCCACGGACTGCCGGGGACCAGTCGCGAAGACGCGTAGGCCGGCACCCAGAAGCTGAGTCGGATGGGAGCGGGGCTGTCCAGCGCGTCCTCGATCACGCCGGGGAGGAAGGCATCCGGCAGGTCGAGCGATGCCACGGCGCCGGCCTCGGCGTGGAACTCCTCGAATCCGGCAAACGTCACCTTGTCGGCGAAGATCCACCCACCCGCCGTGTACAGGCGCAGGTCGATCTTCGGAAGGAACCAGATCGGCGCAAGCGTCGCGAACGGCAGCCATCGCCCCAGGGTGAGACGGTAGTTCAGCACGTTGTTCCCGTAGCGCTCGGCCGCCGGAGCCGCGAGCGTCGAAAGGAGGAAGCCCTGCGTCGGGAGCACCAGGTGATTGCGCGCGGCGAAATCCGGCTCCGCGTTCATCGCAAGGCGCTGCACCACGTTCGAGTGCTGGTCGCGTGCGGTTGCTCCGGCGGTGGTGAACAACCGCTGCGCGGGCGGGGTCCCGAGCGAGGCGCCGCAGAAGAGATCCAGCGTCGGCTCCAGCGGCCACGAACGGAGCGTGCCGGTGGCGGCGATGCGCCACTGCGTGAACTCGGTGCGGCTTGCGAACGACGCGTCGAAGTTCGCGCTGGCCTTGAACGATCCGGGTTCGCCGCGTCCGCCCACGCTGTAGCCCAGGCCGAGCGTGTTGTAGCCGCCGCCGCTCCACGGCGCCACCGCGTTCGGGTAGTTGCCCCCCACCAGCACCTCGCGCTCGGCGCCGAAGGTCACTCGCTGATCGAGTGCCGTGTTGATGGTGAACGGCTTGATGGCCCGCTCGTAGGTGATCGCCCAGCGCTGCACGCCGTCGTTGTTCGTGGCCGTCAGATTCACCTCGCCGAGTCGGCCGAACAGATCAGTCCGCGTACCGAAGCCGACGTTGTAGTCGATCCGTCCGGACTTCACGTTGTATGCTGCGCCGAGCGTCGCGTTGTAGCGATCGAACGCGTAGCCGCCGTCTGCGAGCAGGCCGATCTGCGCGCCGTCGGCCCGGGAATACCAGAGCGTGGGACGCATTCGCACGGTGTAGCGATCCATCGGGCGGCGCAGATCCCAGCGGCGGTACCATGCCACGTCGGTCGGCGGGAGGAGGTTCGCGAGGAACCCGGTCGAGTACGAGTTGTTGGTGCGATCGATATCGAAGAGGAGCGTCGAGGTGTCGATCACCGCGCTCACGACGCGCCGTGGCGTTGTGAACGTCGTGGTGTAGGTCGGCGCAACCCACGGCCATCGCGGCAGGATGTAATCCATCCCCGGTTTCCGCCACGGCTCGACGGGGATGTTCGCCGAGGCGGTGGTGCCGTCGTCGAACGTAAGGAGCAGGTCGAGCGGCATCACCGCCTCGTTGCGGTTCGAGAGCGCGAGCGTGGTGGCGTAGCCGCCGGCAGCCGGCTCGGAGCGGAGGTCGTCGATCGCGTAATCGCAGAGCTTCGTGCGGCCGACCCACTGGCTGAAGAACCAGTCGAGCCGCATCCCGCTCGCCTCCTCGATCGCGTGCTCGAAGTCGCGGACATACGGGTGGTGGAAACGCCAGCGGTCGTAGTAGTGGTGCATTGCCGCATCGAACAACGAGTCGCCGAGCATGTACTGCACCATGCGCAGCACCGCCTCGCCTCGTGAGTAGACGAGGCCGGCCGTGGAGGGCTCGCGGAACCAGTCGTGGAAGGTGCTGAGCGGCTCGTCGTAGCCCGAGATCGCCAGATCGTACGCCCCCTCGGTGTTGGCCCATCGCTTCCGGTTCCAGGGGTAGACCACGCGGTCGAGGCCGGTGTACGGGTTCGGCCCGAGCTGCGTGCCGAGCACGTCACGCGCGGCCTCGTCGGTGAGGTACTGCGTGAACCCTTCGTCGAGCCATGCCTCCTGTGTCTCGTTGTTGCCGATCATGCCGTAGTACCACTGATGCCCCAGCTCGTGCGCGATCACGCCCGCCAACGACGTCTGCGTGCGGTTGCCGGTGATCATGATCAACTGCGGGTACTCCATGCCTCCGTCGCCGGCCATCGCGACGGTGAACTGCGGCCATGCGTACGCGCCGAATCGCCCGCCGTAATACGCCATCAGTTCCTCGGTCCACTGCGGCACATAGCGCCATGCGCCGGCATAATTGGTGGTGACCAGCGCGTGGATCGTCACGCCGCCGGCCCTGCGAATCATGTGCACGTAGTCGGGGTCGGCCACCCAGGCGAAATCGTGGACGTTCTCGGCGTGGAACCTCCAGGTCTTGTTGCCGATGGGCGTCGCGTCGGGTGGGAGGATCAGGGTGTCGGCATCGGTCAGCTCGTAGCCGCATCCCACCTCCTCCGGGTTGGTGACCACGCCGGTGCCGCCGAGCACGTACTTCGCCGGGATGGTGATCGCCACGTCGAACGTGCCGTAGACCCCGTAGAACTCGCGCGCCACGTACTCGTCGTTGTGCCATCCGTTCTCGTCGTACTCGCACATCTTCGGGTACCACTGCGACATGGAATACTCCACCCCCTCGCGGCTCATCCAGCCGCCGCGCCGCGTGAGATACGGCACCTGCGTTCCCCAGCGCAGCTCCAGCACCGTGGAATCCCCCGGCGCGAGCGGACGCGCGAGCACGGCGTGAAGGATCGTCTGCTCCACGTTCCACGAGAGGAGCGCGCCCTCCTGCCACATCGAATCGATCCGCACGCTCCCCTGAAGCTCGGCCGGCAGCCGGTTGATGCGCAGCCCGCCCCCCTGGCTGCTGCGGTCGCGCACATCCATCATGCTCCCCGGCTTGAACGCCTCGTAGTAGAGATGGTAGTAGACCTCCGCCAGCGTGTCGGGGGAGTTGTTGTAGTAGACGAGGCGCTGTCGTCCCGTGTATGAATGGCGCGCGACGTCCATTCGAATATCCATCGTGTAATGCACCCGCTGCTGCCAGCGCGCGAGCGCCGTGCGTGGTGCCGACACCAGGAGCAGAAGGGGAAGGAGGATCGGAAGCGATGATGCGAAACGGCGAACGTGCATTGCGCGGACTGTATGTCGGATGAAGCTGTGGATGCCGGGGCCGCCCGGATCGGCGCGCGGTGCCGGCGCGTTCTCCGCCGTGCCGATGCGTCATCGCCACGGCGCCGGCGTCGGGACACGGACGCGGCAATCTACGAAGACTGCATCGCCGAGCATGCCGGTATCAGCGAGAGGTGGTGTTCTCAGTTCGAGGGACGAACCCCTGCCGGTATGGTGCGGCATTCTTGAGACTTGGCCGCCGCTACGCGACTTGGGAGCGCGAGTGAGTGCCGATTGCCATAGATATGCCTCCGCTGCGCGGCTGAGAGATCACCCGATACGAGCGTCGGAGATGCGACCTATCCATAGTTCCGCGTTGATCCCCGGAGTTCAGGCGCCGTAGGTGCGGCCTGTTCGGGTGCGACCATGGGCCATCCATACAACGTGAGAAACTACCCGGTGAGATGACTGTGGGAACAGGAGCGGGCCCGATGAGAAGTTGCGTGGGTGCGCGGCGTCGACCTCTCCCTCATGCGTGTGGCTCCGGCGCATCGCCCGAGGCCGGGCGTGGAGCCTCCAGCCGAACGCGGGTCCCCGTTCCGGTTGTCCCCTCGATCGTGAGCGCGCCGCCGACGATCGCCATCATCGTTCCATGCAGCGCAAGGCCCTGTCCGCTCCCTCCGTCGGATGGACGTGCCGGATCGATGCCGGGCCCGTCGTCGGCGATCGTGATCGCGAGCGTCTCATCGGTGGTCGCCGCGATGGTCACGGTGTGCGGCCGCCCCTCGGCGCGTCCGTAGCGCGCGGCATTGCGCAGCGCCTCGCGTGCGGCGTAGTAGAGCACCTCGCTCACCAGCGGGTCCAGCTTCGCGAAGATCTCCTCGGCCTCGGGGTCGACCTGCCAGATGACCTCGTCGAACCGGTCGCGCAGTTCGCCCGCGGTCAACGACCGGAGCGTGCCGATGATCCCAAGGCGAGCGAGGTTCGGCAGGGCGGGCATCGGAAGCTGGCGCAGAAGCTCGGAGATCGTTCGGTGAAGGTCCGCCATCACGTCGATCGCCTCGCGGTTCTCGGCCTTCGCGCTCAACGCCAGCATCGCCGCGTGGATGCGGGGGAGCACGTCGTCGTGCAGGACGCGGCGTGTGCGTGTGTCCACCACCTGGCTCTCGGCCATGCGTCGGCGCTGCAGCAGTACCAGCCGCCGCGCCATCTCGGCGGCGGCGAGCAGATCCACCAGCCGTTCCCCCGAGGCGCGCGCGATCTCCATCTCCTCCTGCGTGTACAGGCCGCCGTCGAGCTTCTCACCAAGCAGCAGCGCGCCCACGAGGCCGCGCTCGTTCCAGAGCGGGATGCCCCATACCGCGCCGCCGTACCAGACGGGTTCCAGCTCCACGCAGAGCACGCCCGGCCGGTTCACGTCGTGGACGATGTCGGTGTGTGTCGGAAGATTGACGGCCATCCCCTCCGGAAACGCCAGCGGCGGTCCGGCCAGCGAAGCCAGCGGGCCCAGCGGCACCAGCCACGCGGAGCGAGCGCCGAGCACGTTCCCGGCGAGCGCGCGGAACGGAGCGGCCACGCCGTCGACCGGTGAATCCGTTCCGATCGCGCTCAACATCCGCTCGTACAACCCCTGACTGCCGATGAACGGGCGCAGATGCGCCAGGTATCGCTCGCGTCCGACGTAGGATCTCCAGTTCAGCAACGCGTAAAACGTGGCGCTCACCAGCGTGGTGCCGAGCAGAATCCAGAACGGGGGGAGATCGGCATACAGTGCCGCCCCCATCGCGATGCCGAATCCGGCCCCCAGCAGCAGCGCGTTGTGCCAGTGGCGGCGCAGGCCCTGGCGCGGGAGCGTCTTGCCGGTGAAGATTTCGTAGGAGACCACCGCGTTGCCGATCAGGACGACCGACGCGGAGACGAGCAGGGCGATCGCGAGATCGAGCCAGCTCAGCGGCAGCAGCGTATCGACCGTATTGTGGGCGGTGGTCGATACGGCCAGCAGCCAGGCCAGTGCACACGTCACCATCACGCTCACGACGAGCTGCAGGGCTGTGGTTGCCATGAGCCACGGCCGCGCTCGCTCGCGGGCGATGTCGCTCATGCGGTTGCCGGTGGGCTCGATGCGGCGCAGCACGTCGAGCGCCAGCAGCAGCGTGACCAGGATATAGGCCGAGTAGAGGTAGAGCGGGAGCGGTGAGGCGAAGTAGATCATCATGCTCTCGAACGGGAGGCGATCGTCGGCCGGATAGACGTCCGGACGGCCGAAGCCGACGAACAGGGCCGCGATCGCCAGCCCGAGCACGAAGTCGACGGCGAGGGGAAGCCGGTGCCGCCGGCGGAGCCTGCGCGCCGCCGCGTCGAAGTAGCCGCCGAACCAGAGCATCGCCAGATACCAGCCGAACGGCAGTGCTATCACCGGCAGCCAGCCCACGTACCACACGGAGCGCACGCGGTACGGCAGTTGAACGATGCTCCCTTCCAGCAGTGCAGAATGGAAGATGAAGAACGCCCCGGCCGCGAGCATCCCCAGCCCCGCAAGCCACACGCCGCGCGACCGATGCTCGGCGTTCAGCAGGATCGTGAAGCCGAGCCAGATCGGGACCATCGTGTTGAAGGCCGAGACGGCGGCCAGCGCCCAATCGAGGAAGGGGATGCCGCTCGTCATCCGTGCCATTCCCTGAGTTCACCGCGGTCGTCCATCACATGCGGCGTGCCGGCGGCATTCCATTGGATCATCAATCCCGAAAGAACGATCAGCACCGCGCGCGTGCGGGCCACCTTCTCATCGGCGGCGTTGTCGGCCAGGCCCCACGCGGCGTAGATCTGTCCGTTGGTTCGGCTGATGGTGCGCTTGTCGCGGAATCCGACGCGCGCGGCGATCTGCTCGTTGCTCATGCCGCGCGCCAGCATGCGCGCCACCTCCTGTTCGTTCGGTTCCAGCAGCGCCATCGGAGAGCGTTCGTCCTTGTGGCGCACCTCCTGCACCCGCTGCTCGATGTCCGGGTCGATGAAGCTGCGTCCGGCAACGGCATCCTTCACCAGCGGCACGATCATCTCCGGCAGCAGGTAGTTGGACTTTCGTACGTATGCGTAGTGGCTCAGGATCCCCGCGCGGCGGAAGGCCCGGTAGTACTCGTCGTCGTCCTGGATCGAATAGAACACCAACGGCATGCGCGGGAACTCGCGCCGTATCGCCACGGCAGCCTCGATGCCGTTCATGGCCCCGGCGAGCCCGACATCCATGACGATCGCCTCCGGAGGATGCCGCAGGCAGTACTCCAGCGCGTCCTCACCGCTCGCGCACGAATGGACCACGCAGACGGCGCCCGCGGCGTTCAGCCCCGCAGCAAGCGCGGGACGCAGCTTCGGGTTGTCCTCGACCAGCAGAATGTTGACCATGCGCAAATCTACGTCGCCCGATCGGCCCGCGCGCGCACCCGGGTGCGTTCGAGCGTGCAGCGTTATGCGTGAAACGTGATGCGAGGGGCGCGTTCCAAGTGCCGGGTGACGAATGCCAAAGGCAACCATATGCCTGACGGGACCAAGGAACGTCACAGCAGCGCGTGGGCGATGATGTGGCCGACAACGTCTCGGCCTCCGGACTTGCCCTTGTGCGTTCCTCCCCTTTGCAAAACATGCCCTGAGCGTAGCGAGGGACGGGGGCTAGGAGGGGGTTTGTGGATGGCAGTACGTTACCGTTGGTGCCCGCTGTACTCATCCGGGCCGGCCTCTTCTTTGGCAAGGAGAGGAGAAGAAAGGGAGAGGAAGATCCTGTCTGCGTCCCTCCCCTTTTCCAACTATGCATTACCCATACGTCAACTACGCTGGACTTGTCGACCAGAGCAGCA
>CAZJYH010000129.1:0-10085 GCA_964549365.1 uncultured Alphaproteobacteria bacterium | reverse complement strand
TCTTGAAGCGCTCGCCGGTGCCGACGTAGATCGTGCCCGACAGGCGCGGCTTCACCGTGAACGACCAGCAGACCGCGTCGTTCTGCCGCACGGGATCCTGTGGATCGGTAGCCGTGACGGTGACCGTGTACATGCCCGGCCCGGCCTTCGGGATATAATAGCCGGCATTGTAGTACACGGTGGTGCCGTTCCCCGAAGCCTCGCCGGGGATGGTCGTGACGACGATGTTGCGCGTGAAGATCACCGGGCTGCCGCAATCCCCCTTGCGGATCTCCACCTTCACGGGGACGTTGGTGGCGTCGATGATCCCGTTGTTCTTGAACGCGACGCGAAGGTCGATCGGGCGGTTGTCGGGATAATCGGCGCGCGGATCGGGCGAGAGCCCCGGCGTGGTCCCGGCATCGCGCGCCTCCACCTCGATCTCGTAGAGCACCTTGAACGGCTTGCCGCATACGGGGCCGGAGGGGAGCGTGTCGTTCGAGCGCTGCTCGTCGCCGGCCAGGTCGCACCATGCCTTGATGTAGTACACACCGGGGTTGGACGGCGTCCACTCGGCCCCCGTGAAGACCACGTCGCGAATCTCCAGCGGGTTCATCGTTCCGCGGATGATGCCGGTGCCGCCCCCCTGACGGATGCACGCGCCGTCATACACGTCGTAGCCGCACCGCACGTTGGTCTGCCGCAACACGCCGATGTTCTGGAACCGAATCTCCGGGGTGATCGGTGTGCCGAACGGATAGACCACGGGATTGCCCGGACCGAACGTGACGGGAACCAGAACCTCCGCCGCGCGAACGTCGTTCTGAAAGGCAACGTAGAACGTGGAGACCACGGTGTCGTTGGTGCGGTCCTCGTCAGGAGGAGCGGTCATGCTCGTGTACATCTTCACCTGGTACGTCCCCGGCAATGCGGTGATGCCCGGGCCGACGCCGCCGAGGGTGACCGTCGAGGTCCCGTTCTGCGGGGTCGATGTCGGGAAGGCCGTCCCCGTGAACGACTGCAGGAGCGTCGGGACAGCGCCGCCCGTTCGGTAGATATCGAGACGCACGGGAACGTTCGTCCGGGCGTTGAGGCCGAGGTTCCGGAATTGTCCCGTCAGCTGGAACGCCGCCCCCTGCGCGTACACGTTGCCGGCATGCGAGGGGCTGTATATCACCCGATCGCCGGCGACATCGTTCTGAACGGACGTGAAGCGATAGCCGATCCGCTCCCCTGCCACCGACGGAAAGGTGTACGCGAAGAACCGGGAGACGGTGTTGGGGAACCCGGCATCGACCGGCCAGCCGGCGTACGTCTCCGGCGTGGTGATCAGGAACCAGCCCCAGAGCGAGACCTGCACGCAGCGGGTGCGTGTGAAGGCCACCGTGTCCGGGCTGTTCGCGGGATCAGGGCAGATCAGGAACTTCTCGGCGTCGTTGCCGGCCGGCGGGAACGGGAACGCATAGAAGCCGGCATTCTTCAGGCCGATGATCGCGCCGTTGGTCGGGATCGTGGCGGCCCGATCGATCGAATTACCGCTGTAATGGAACTCGATCTTGTTGCTCCCCTCGAACAACCTGGCCTGGAATTGCCCCGGGTTGCGCGTCGGCGCCGCGACACCCTGGCAGCGCCACTCCACGGTGAGGATGCGGGCCGGAGCAACGCCGTCCACGCGCCAGAAAACACCCCCCTCCGGAACATTCAACGGACGGACGTCGCTCCAATACGGGCAGATCATCGCCGTGCCCGAGCCGGGGCTCAGATCCGGTATGCCGCTCGTGTTGGCATTCTGAAAACTGATATACCCGTTGGCGCCGACGCGCAACGGATAACCAGTCGGATATGCCGTCCCGATAAACGTAAAATTAAACGGCAGCGCCAGAGTGAACACTTGATTCTGCGACGCGGACTCGCTCCCCGCGAGTCGCGTGGTGCCCGGCAGGCCGATAATCGGCGCGTAGGCGTTTGGTATTCGAGTTGCGATATACTGGTTCCATGGCGTCTGCGACGCCGCCGGACTCACCTGCGAACGCGCGGCCGTGCTGAGGCACGCGAGCGTCACGGCAAGCGCAAGCAGTTTTCGGAAGCACATAACGTCTCCTGCGAAATTTTGGTCGTTGATATCCACGAATTCCCATGCACCGCGATTTCGTGATCAACAAGGCAATGCCCTTCCAACGCCTTCGGCGCCGGTTCATTGCCGGTTCGATTGTGTATGTGCCGGATAGAGATTCGGTGGGATTATGCGCCGAGCGAAGCGCGCATGTACTCGAGGTGGCGACGCGATGACCATGCATTTCAATCGCGCCTTCCCGTCATGACCCCGTGGTCCCGATTTTCAACCCGCCGGAAAACGACGGACTATTGGTACAAACCCGATATGCGAGAATAGGTTTCGAAGGGGGGAATGGATACCGAAACGCGTAGAAGGACACAGGGCACCATGAAGTCCTGGGCTGTCATCCCGAGGAGCGCAGCGACGTAGGATCTCTGCCAACCATGTGAATAAATCCTTCGCTTCGCTGTTACTGAGAGGCGTACTGCAGTGTAACGAAGTGCCAGGCGACAGGATCATCCGGCTGTCATCCTCGCGTAAGCGGGGATCCACGGTGGTGCAGCCGAGATTCCCGCTTTCGCGGGAATGACACAACGGTGTCGGCACACCAAGAGGGGAGCCCCGTGGCTATCAGTTGCTTTAGCGATCAATGCGCTTCCCAGTAATGAACAACGCAACGTGTGCCGGAGCCGTTCGCCCTTTCAGTCGAAGATCCCGATCTATCGGGGAGTGAAAAAAAGCCAGGCAGGCGTTCATTGCCGGGGTATGCCGCGACACGGGCGCGGTGCGGGACCTCAGGATGGCATTCGAAATACTCTCTCATTCATTCGCGACCAACTCGGCGCATCAGATATTGCGTTGCCTTTCGAGAAATATTATCGATCGACGCTTTTCCAAGCGGTGAGGCGCATGGAACGTCACACACAACGGACTGATGCACGCCACGGCGTCACATCCGCGAGCGGGCGGCCGTGACGCGTCCGTTCGGCGTGCCGAACGTCAGAGCCGATGGGATGCCGTCGACGGGGCGCTCGAACGCAATATTGATGGACCGCCCGGTGAAGGGATCGAAGTGCACGAATGCGGTGTCGGAGATCGGAAGAAACGCGGTCGCCATCGGCAGCCGCACATTGTCGTCGATCATGGCAACCCCGTCGTTGTCCCATCCAAGCATCATGAGAGCGGCGCCGCGCTTGAACTGCAGCCGCAGGTACGAACGCGCGGCCTGTGCCGAGAGCACCGCCGTGCCGAGAGCATCGACGCGACGGAACGCGCCGAATCGATCGGCGAACGCCCTCCAGGCGGCGCGCATCTCCGTGTCGGTTCCTTCGAACGAGACGCTCGGATGCAGCCACGCACGCAGCGGCTCGTAGTTGTTGCGGGCCATCCCCTCGGCGATCTTGACCGCCCGTGCGGTATACTCCCTCTCGGCGGCCGCGACGCTGTCGGGTGCACCGGCCAACAGACGGAGCGTGGTCTGGTCGAACGCCGCCAGCGTCAGTCGATCCGCCGAGTCACGCACGGTGAGCATCCCTCGCGACGGGAAACGAAACGTCCCCGCGCACTTGCCGAGCGCAATCGGGTCCGCATCGACCACCGCCGGCGGGTCCTGATACGGGGCGCCGGTGATCAGGTACACCAGGTTGTTGACGAGCGCGGTCCGATATCCGACGCCGTTCACGCGGGCGTTCGATGTGAAGATCACGGTCATCCCCTCGTCCGGGTAGCGGCGCATCTCCGCGTTGTACCCGCCGATGTCGCCCGCATGGAAGATCGTGGTGGTGGCGCGCGGCGTGCGCCCGACGTTCCAGGCATACGCATACTTGAGCGCACCCTGCGCGTTGACGTACGGCGTGAAGAGCGCGGCCCGCGCCTCCTTCGAGAGCACGGCGTCCCCTTCGAGCGCCAGCTCCCAGCGGTACAGATCGTTGACGGTGGTGACGGCCGTCCCGGCGCCGACGGCGATGCGCGAAATCGGAAAGGCCGAGAGAGCCCCCTCATCGTGGTCGTCGGAATAGGAATGAACGGCCAGCCCGCCGTTCCAGCGATCGGGGTCCCCTTCGAACGCGGTGTGCCGCATCCCGGCCGGTTCGAACAGCTCGGTGCGAAGGAAGTCGGCATATGACCGTCCGGAGGCCCGTTCGATCACACGGGCCAGCAGCGAGTATCCGGGATTTGAGTAGCTGTATTTCTCGCCGGGGGCAGATATCAGTTGCATGGCCAGGATATGGCGCTCGATCTGCTCGCCGGTCATCGGCGCGAACATGTCCGCGTTCCAGAGGTAGGGGAGGCCGGCGGAGTGGGTGAGCAACTGGTGCAGCGTGATCCCCGCCTTGTCGGCGGGCGCATCCGGAAAGAACCGGCCGAGCGTATCGGTCACGCGCAGCTTCCCCATCATCTGCAGCTTCAGGATTGCGGCGGCGGTGAACTGCTTGGTGAGCGAGCCGATGTTGAAGAGCATCCCCACCCGCACCGGAGCGCCCGTGCTCCTGTCGGCAACCCCGTACCCCTTCTGCAGAACCACCGCGCCGTCGCGCGCCACCAGCAACGATCCGGAAAGGCCGAAGCGGCTGAGCCGGGTCATGTAGTCGTCGATCCGTCGGCCCAGATCGCCGCGCACCACAACGGAATCGGGCTCGGGAACCTCCCGGGGATTCGACGGCTGCGCGGGGAGCGCGACCGCGCTCAGGCAGAGAAGCGCGGCGAGGGTTGTGATGAAGCCTGTGGACTTGTGCATCGCGAGGTTCCGTGATTGTGTTCCGTTGTTCGATCGCCGCCGCGGAGACCGCCCCCGGCCGAGGGCGGCACGCAGTGCCGCGCACACACGTGCGCGCCGCGCGAAAGTTGCGTTCATGACCTCGGGCGCGCCCGGCAAGCTCGACAATGCGAAGAATGAAGATGCCGCCCAGGGCAACATGGCGATCTTCCTCTCGTGTATCCTCCCGCCCGTGCTATTTTCTCCGCTTCACGTTGCAACCATTGGCTTCCCGGAGCATCGCATGGGACCTCTCGGCTTGGATCCGCTCGACTGGATCGTCATCGGCCTGTACTTCATCGCTCTCGTGTTGATCGGCCTGTGGGCGAGGCGCCGCGTGCGCAACACGGCGGACTTCTATCAGGGGAACCGATCGTTCGGCCGCGCGCTGGTGGCGTTCCTGAACTTCGGCACGATGACCGACGCAGGGCAGACATCGAGCGTGACCGCCGAGATCTATCGACAGGGATTGCAGGGGGTCTGGCTGACCAACCTGGTGCTGTTCCACACGCCGTTTCAATGGTTCATCGCCGCGCTGCAACGGCGCGCGCGCTACCTGACGCCGGGCGACATGTTCGAGCACCGCTTCGAGAGCCGGTTCCTCTCCGGGTTGTACGCGGTGGTGCTGGTGGCGATCGTGATCTACGGCAACTCGTTCGGGTATCTGCTCACCGGAAAGACGCTGCAGGCGATCATGGTGAAGCCGGCCGCCGAGTGCACCGCGGCCGAACGCGAGAGCATCGCCGCGTTCGATGAATTGCAGACGCTGAAGAAGCGCGACGCGGCGACGCTCACGCCCGACGAGCGCGCGCGCACGATGGTGCTGCAGGAGCGGGAGAAGCGGGGCGAGCTTCACGCATTCGCCTCGTATCTGGATCTCGATCAGTTCTACATCTTCTACGCGATCATCATCGCGCTCTACGCGGCGCTGGGCGGCCTGCTGGCGGTGGCGATCATCGACATCATCCAGGGAATACTGATCGTGTTCCTCTCGGTGTCGCTGATCCCGATCGCGATGGCGCGGATCGGCGGCATCGCCGGGATGCACGAGCATATCCCCAACCGCATGTTCGAGCTGTTCGGCAGCTCGGCGACAAGCGAGTACACATGGTATTTCGTCGCGAGCCTGGCTCTGCTGAACCTGGTGGTGAACGCTCCGAAGAGCTTCATGATCGGCGGCGCCGCGCGCGACGACAACGCGGCGCGCGTCGGGTTCGTGACCGGATCGGTGTTCAAACGCTTCATGATGATCGCATGGGCGTTCACCGGATTGCTGGCCGTGGGTTTGTACGCCGGCCAGGTTTCCGATGCGGCGAACGTGTGGGGGCTGATGACGCGCGACCTGCTCGGAGTCGGCGCGGTCGGGTTGATGATCGCCGCGATCTTCTCGGCGAACATGGACGGCAACGCGACCGCCTCGCTGGAGGCGTCGGCGGCCGTCATCAAGAACGTCTACCTGCCGATCGCCCGCGGCGCGTCGGAACGGTCGCAGGTGCTGCTCGGCCGCCTGCTGCTGGCCTCGATCCTGCTGGCTTCGACGTTCTTCGCCAAGGTGCTCGCGAACGAGAGCATCGTGGTGGTGTTCACCTACATCCTGAAGGTCGGCGCGATCATCGGCCCGTCCTTCTGGCTGGTCTACTTCTGGAGGCGCCTGAACACGCGCGCCGTGGCGGCACAGATGATCATCTCGATCGTGCTGACGGTCGCGCTTCCGAACATCGTGCGTGAGATACCGAGCCTCCGAACCGATCCGGCGCTGACGGCGCAGACGCGGGAGCAATGGGTCGAGACGCAGGCGAAGGCGAGCGAGGACGACGTGAAGGCCGCGCGCGCGGCGCACGCAGGCGATCGGATCACGAAGCGGGAGCGGATCGCACCGGCGGGCATTTTCTTCGAATCGGTGGCCCGCAGAAAGCCGAGCGATACGGCATCGGCATGGGAGGGGCAGGGACTGTTCCGCCCGCAGATCTGGATCCTCAGCAAGCTGGGCGTGGACTTCACGACCTGGAGGAAGCCCGCGATCGCGACCGCGTCGATGTTGTTCGACGCCACGCTCCCCTTCCTGTTGCTGATCGGCATCTCGCTCTTCACGCGACGCACCTCCGAGAGCGTGCTCCGCGATTTCTACGCGCGCATCCACACGCCGGCCGTGGCCGATCCCGAGACCGACGCGCGGCTGGTGCAGGAGAAGATCGACAACCCGGAGCTGGTCGAGCGCGACAAGCTGTTCCCCGGAACGGACCTGGAGTTCTGGCGGCCCACCCGCACCGACATCATCGGCTTCCTCGCCTGCGTCGGGTTCGTGCTGCTGATCATCGGCCTGTACATGGCCGTGGCTTCCATCGGCACATAGCGCATCCCGCGACGGTCGCGTGCGGCGCGGCCGCGGTGATCGCATATGCCGTGGCGGCCGCGGCCCGCGATGCCCTTCCATCGGTTCAATCATTATGTCCGACGCAGTACCCTATCTCTCGAACACCGACTATTTCTTCATCGGCAACGGCAAGATGATGGCGGCGATCCAATGGAGCCGCAACCCGTCGGCCTCACCGTACGGCATCATCCTCTGCGACCCGGAACGGATGTCGCGCAAGAACGGCTCGCTCCTCTTTCATCCGGAGCTGGGGCTTGCACGCACGATGTTGACGATCGTTGCCGACGGCGTGCGCTATACGCCGCGGCACAACGACGTGCACGTCTCCTGGAGCATCGCCCGCACGAGCAGCGTGGTGGTCCGGTGGCAGGCTGGCCCGGTGGGGGTGACCGAGCGTTTCTCGGTGCACAATTCGTCGTCGATGCTGGTGCGCGACGTCACGCTCGGCGCCGAGGCCCCGTGCACGGTGCAGGCGGAGGCCGCGCTCTACGCCAACCCGCTCTTCTTCGACGAGTTCGGCGCGCGCAACCAGCGCGAGTTGTACGCGATGGGGTATGCGTCGATCAACCTCTACTCGATTTCCGGCGGCAGCACGTTCGAGCGATTCCTGACGGTGCCGGCCGCGATCACGCACGGGAGCGTCACGCTCTCCTTCGCCTACGTGCTGGAGGCGGTGGGGACGCACGAGTTCGCGCTCTACCCCAGCGATCATGCGATGTCGGCGCATCACGCCGCAACCGTCACCCCCCCCGCCGAGCCGGAGACGCTTCAGCAGCGGATGATGCACATGCACGCTGTTGCGGCCACGTCGCTGCGCGCCTGCGTCTCGGCGCTTGGGAAGTTCGATGCGGCGATCTGGCAGTACGATTTCGAGTGGGGTCTCGACGCCGCGATGGTTGCCGCCGCCGCCACGATGACCGGCGCGTTCGACGTGGCCCGTTCGGTACTGAACAACATCCTGCGGCGCCTTGCGAACGCGGAGGGGAAGATCGCCGAGGCAAGCCGCTTCCGCGGCGGCGAGCTCTCGGAGCTGAACGGCAACGGCGCGGTGCTCGACGCGCTGTGGCAGTACTGGCGCTGGAGCGGCGACGACACGCTGATGCGCGCGCAGTGGGAACGGATCGAGGCGATCGCGGAGTATCCTCTGCGCGCGGAGTTCGCGCACGAGAGCGGGCTGCTGGCAACGCGCCGCGACTTCTGGGAACGCACACCCTGGATGGGCGTGTTGTCCGGCATGGAGGTGGGGCATCAGACGCTGTGCGCCGTCGGTTTGCGCGGCGCCGCGCGGATGGCCGAGGCGCTCGGGCACACCGATCGGGCCGAGCGATGGCGCGCCGCATCCGAGCGGCTGTCGCGCGCGATGATCGAGGACCCGCGATTCTCGCTCGTGGAGAACGGACGCATCGTGCGCCGACGCCTGGCAGACGGCACGGTGCAGGAGATGATCGCCCCGGACACGAGCTACGCCGATCCGAACTACGCCCCGTACATCCCGGCCTTCCCGAGCGCGGACCTGCAGGCGCGCCCGTGCGAGCCGGACGCCACCGAGGCGCTGCCGATCATCTACGGCCTCGTCGATCCCGCGGGCCCCGTTGCCGCCGCCACGGTCGAGGCGTTCGAGGCGCTGTGGAACCCGTCAGGAAGCGGCGGCTACGCGCGCTACCATCCCGCCTCCGATCCCGACTCTCCCGGCGCCTGGCCGTTCGCCACGGCGTTCATCGCGGCGGCGGAGCTGGAGACCGGCCGGATGGATCGCGCCCAACGGAGCATCACGTGGCTGCTGGACGCCGCCGGTGCCGGCGGAAGCTGGTTCGAGTTCTACGGCACGCGCCAATCGCCGCCGTATCCCCCGGTGGGAATCATCGTCTGGGGATGGGCGCAGTACCTGATCCTGATGACGCGCCACGTGTTCGGCGCCGCGATCGATGGGGATCACCTGCGCGTGCGCCCGCGCATGAGCGAGATCTCCGGCACGCTCTACCAGGGCCGGCACGCCCTGGCGGTCACGGTTGCCGGTTTGCGCGCCGCCGTGCTCGACGGCAGGCCCATTGAGATGCACGACGGCGCGGTCCTGATACCGCTGCCGCTCGCGGCGGATCATCGTCTCGAGTTCGTTGCATAACTGCCTGGAGAATTGCGGCAATCGATCCGACTGTTCGGAGTGCCTCCGTTCACGCGGATGATGAGCGGGCACACCTGAGCAGGCCGCACCTACGGCGCTTGATATCCGGGCGACGACGCCCAACCATAGATAGGTCGCGTCTCCGACGCGATGGATGGCCGGGCTCTTCGCCGTGGAGCGGCGACCTATCTATAGTCATCGGCGTCTTCTTCTGAGTCCCCCGCCGCAGAGCGGCGGCCTGTGACCACGGAGGCTGTGCATACCCACGTACACGATGCACTTATCAAACTGAAACACCGACTGCTCAACAACAGTCGGATGCAAGGCGACCAAGCGGGCGCGAATGAGGCGTCCTCCCGGACGTCGCCGTGAGCGGACACGCAGGCCAACGCGGCAGATGGCATTGTTCAGCAGTCAGATGAACGCCGGGCCCGCCCGCCCTATATTTGAGATTCATCCGCGCGACGGCCCGGCATCGTGCCCGGGCCCGGCTTCGCGGCCAATCGGCACGCGCACGGCGCGGCCCGCATCGATTCAACCTTCGACGTTTCCGTGTACAGATCTTTCATCGTCCTCCTCGCGGTTCTGATCCCCGGCCTCATCTCATGCAGTCGCACCGAGCAGGACGCGGCGCGCGCAACGCCGACGAATGTTCCGGCCGAGCCCCCGGCACGCGCCGCTGTCGACGCCGGCCCCGGCGTCACGGAGCGCCGTACCGATACCGGCTACATCCCACCGTGGAACTTCATGTCGCTCTCGACCTCGGGCGCCGACACGTTCCTGCTGCGCCATCCGACCT
>CAZJYH010000128.1:6934-10105 GCA_964549365.1 uncultured Alphaproteobacteria bacterium | reverse complement strand
TGATAAGACGGCTGGCAGTGGCAGTTTATACACTTGCAGGTGTGGAGAGAGAGGCGATCGACGGTAAGAGTATCGATCCAACATCGATCGGACAATCGCGGAATCCCAACGACGCGAACGCAGTAAGGCAATCGAACGGCATGCAAACGCAACGGAGCATCCCAAAATGCATTGAGATGCTCCGCGCAAGGGGTTCCGTCGAAATCCCCGCCCCGACTATTTCACCGGCAGGCACTTGCAGATCGGTGAGTTCGACTTCGAGAAGCGCAGGCTGTAGCAGCCGGCGGCGTTCTGCGTGAGGCAGGCGTCGACGCAATCGCCGCAGCCGGGGACGCCCCAGTTGGTCTCGCAGTTGGCGGTGGTCACCTCCACGTATTGATTGCCGCACACCCGGAAGTAGAACTGGGTTCCCGGCACGCACTGGAATCCGATGCCGAGCGCGCTGGTGACCGTCAGGCACTTGCGCGGCTGGCCGGGCTGCACGTAGCAGACATCGATCCCGCAGTTCAGCGCGGCGTCGACGGCGATGGTGCAGAAACATCCGAGTTGTGCCTGCGCGCGTCCGGACGTGGCAACCAGCCCGGCCGCGATCATACAGAGCATGCAGGCGGTCAGTGTGAGTACATGCTTCGTTTTCATCTGTTCATCTCCATGGTTGATGTGTTGGAATGCGGCAAGCGCCGCGCTGTTGATTGATGGAGAGAGATCCACCCGGCGCTCGGGCCGGATGTGCGCTATTTGTCGTCGGGGCAGCAGACGGCCGCGCAGGTCACGCACGGCTGCGCTCCCTTTGTCACCACGATCTTCCAGCATTCATGAATGGCAAGACACGCGGTGACGCAGCAGCCGGAGGGGATACCCAGCGAGGTAACGCACCCCCTCGGCGGGATATTCCGATACAGCTTCACGCCGCCGGGGCCGATGCAATAGAAGAGCGAGAACGACATCCCGTCGACACACGGGATGTTGACCGTCTGTCCGGGATTGCAGACGTAGGAGATCTGCGTCCCGTTCGCCAGCGTGGCGAGCACCTCGGTCACACAGGCGTCGGCCGCGACGGAGAAGGGAACCGTCGGGCATTCATAACAATCGATGCTCTGGGCACGGAGTCCGACCGTCGCGCAGAGCAGTGCGCCGACGGCCACGAGCAGCGTTGCCGCAATGCGTCTGGAAGAGTTGAGTGAGTTCATGGACATGGTCTGAGGTTGATGTTGGGGGTTGTACTCCGACGACCCTGTCGGCGGTTGAGGAACCGCTACGCGTCGGAAGGCGGAAGACGCCATCGGGCGGAACGGCACCGCGACATGCCGCAGACCGCCGACGCTCGCCGCCTTTGGCGGACGCGCCGTTGCAGCGGCCGGCCGGAAGCGGAGCGGGAAAGAATGTCGATGAGCGCACGTGTCGCATCCGCCCTCCTCCGCAAGAGTCCCCTCGGTGAGAGGATCACCCCGAGAACGGGCTTCGGCTCCACACGAACGCGTTACCGATGGATAGAGGCGCGGTGCGGCGCAAAATGGACATGGTCCGGCAGCCCGATGTCGTGGTGGCCACCTCAACATCGATGTCGACCGGACTATTCGCGGACGGAGATGCGCGCTCGGAGCGTGTCGTCGCACGGCATCCGCGGGGTTGCGATGCTTCCGGCACCCGTGATGATCGCCGTCGGTATCCCCGGAGCCCGCGCCCGACGTCGGTAGTCGGGGGACGAGGCCGAGCATCGAAGCGACTATCCCTCCGAGGGTTATTGGTCGTGCGGGAAATCCGCGCACATCTGGCAGGGCCACTTGTGCGTCGTGCCGATGTGGATCGACCAGCAGTCGTCGAACCATCCGTAGAGACATGCGGTGACGCAACAGTTGCTCGGCGCTCCGGAGACGCCGTAGATCGCGGTGCAGTCGGAAGTGAGCGTTGCCCAGCAGTTGCCGCCGATACGCATCTCGACGACGAGGCCGTCCGCGCAGTCGATGCTTGTTTTTGCACCCGGAAGCAACACAAGGCCCACAACCTTTCCGTCGGGATACGTACACCGCAGCTCGATCGTGCACGAGAGCGCCGGGCTCACCTCGATCGGAACCGACTCGCAGAGACAGGGCTTCCCCTCCGCGTGAACACTCGGCGCGCAGAGTAGACCGAGAGCAAGAATCGCCGGCGCGAACAACGCGGCAGCGAGGAGATGACGCTTCATGAGACTATCCTGGAATGAGTGAATGAGTGGTCGTTGCCGATCGGCGTCGCTCGCACGTGCGATGCGCAAACGGGAAACCCCGTACGTGTGTGTTGCGCATGCACGTGCCGCGCCAAGCGGGTGAGGACGCCACATAGGCGAACGCCCACGCCGACTACGAGGACGATCTGTACGCCTATGTACGCACAAGAGTGGCAACGACGCGTCCGATGGACATGCGCTCGGAACGCCCTCGAAAAAGCACCCGAAAAGGTACCTGCGGCCTGAAACGGACGAGGAGTGTGCGACGGCGGCCGCCGGTCGGACGGACGTGTTCGGCGCCGCCCCACCCCGGACATCCGAGCTTCATATCTCCATCCGCATCCCTTTCCTATTCGATCGCCCGGCTCGTTTGAGGCGCTGCCGCCTGGCGTGCGCCCCGGCACCTTCAGCTCTCCCCCGCGTTCGCGGTAACGCCCCTCCTGTTCGGGCGTTGAAAGTTCGGGCGTTGAAAGTTCGGGCGTTGGAAGTTCGGGCGCTGAAAGTCCGGGCATTGAAAGCTCGTGCGTTACGTGCGCGGCCCCCACCGCATTGCGCCGGACGGCGCACCGAACATCTTCTTGAACGCAACGATAAACGGACACAACGATGGAAGAACGCATTGCCGAACGACTGAACGAACTGGCCCGCGATGAGGAGATCCGCATCATCCACGCGTGCGAATCGGGAAGCCGCGCCTGGGGGTTCCCGTCACGCGACAGCGACTACGACGTGCGCTTCATCTATCTGCGTCCGCTCGACTGGTATCTCTCGGTGGACGCCTGCACTCGGCGCGACGTCATCGAGCTCCCCATCGACGACATGCTCGACATCAACGGATGGGATCTCCCGAAGGCGCTTCGACTGCTGCGCCGATCGAACCCGCCGCTGCTCGAGTGGCTCGGGTCACCGATCGTGTACCGGGAGATCGCCGACGTCGTCCGCCGTCTCCGTGATCTGACCGGGAT
>CAZJYH010000128.1:2953-6923 GCA_964549365.1 uncultured Alphaproteobacteria bacterium | reverse complement strand
GCCCGTGAGTATCTGCGGGGCGAGACCGTGTCGTTGAAGAAGTACTTCTATGTGCTGCGTCCGTTGCTGGCGATTCGTTGGATCGAGGCCGGGCGCGGCGTGGTTCCGGTTCCGTTCGACCATCTCGTGGAGACCATGGTGGAGAGCGCTCCGCTGCGCGATGCGATCGAAGAGCTTCGGCGGAAGAAGCTCGCCGACCACGAGCTCGGCCGTGGGCCCCGGGTGCCGGCCATCAGCGACTTCATCGACGCGGAGATCGAGCGCCATCGCACGGGCCTTGCGCGCTTCGAACGCGTCGAACGCGATCCCGCGGAGCTGAACGCGTTGTTCCGAGCGGCGCTGCGCGAGCTGTGGCCGTAGCCGGCGTTTCCCCGACGGGATATCCTCGCCGGTGAACGATGCGCACCGACATACACGTCGGGGAAGGGCCTTCCCTTCCCCGACGACGCTTTGGCCCGCCTGTCCCACGGACGAGCTGCGGCGAGTGTCCGTTGTATCCGATCAGCATTGGCAACGCACATCGTCGTTCGTGTACGGAAACACGTTGACGACCAGACAATCGTTCTTGTCGCGCGTGATCACGGCCACCACGCAGCAGTCCTTCCCGACCGGGATGACCTGCTTGCTGTCGGTGAGCTCGATCAGATTCCCCTGACAATCGCGAATGTAGATGCTGATCAGTTCGTCGCATTTGAATTTGCCCGGCACACCGGGCTCGAACACATCGCAGTAGTAGAAGCTCGGCGTTTTGAAGCAGAGCTCGATCTTACAGCTCACCCCTTTGTCGACCAGCACGCTGCCGTAGTCGCAGACGCACTTGAACTGCGCGTGAGCGGTTCCCGCCCCCGCAAGCACGGCCGCGACGGTCAACAATGAGGCGAGCAATGACGAACGAAGTACAGTCCTTCGACGCATGACTCTCTCCGAAT
Organism: uncultured Alphaproteobacteria bacterium; assembly: GCA_964549365.1. Lineage (GTDB taxonomy): Bacteria > Bacteroidota > Ignavibacteria > OLB7 > OLB7 > JAFDZV01. The sequence goes on along the minus strand of CAZJYH010000128.1, from coordinate 5,994 downwards.
TGATGGTTGGATGTTACTCGACGACGATGATGAATGTGTGGGTCGATTGCCCGACGCGGCGGCGAACGTCTGTCCCGTAACGCCCGCGACGCGGCACGGCGCCCGCCTCGGCATCACCCATCGTCGTCGGTAAGAGAACATCCGTCACCGTTCCTGGACATCCCGGCGCGGCGCATCCCCCCGGACCCGGGCACAGTCGGCCCGACGCGATTATTTTCGCCATATGCACAAGTTTCTACACGGTTCCGCTTGCCCACGTGGTACGACAGGGCGTATATTCGGAACGATCGAAAAATTTTGAGGTCAAGTCCTGTGCGACCATGCCTTACCCAACCCCGTCAGGTCCGGAAGGAAGCAGCGGTCAGTATAGGCAGGTGCGACGCAGATCAGCTTGACCTCTTTTTGTTTCTCCAACAGTCCACACTTCGTGGGACGCTTCGGCGCTGAAAGGTCGGCGTTGCGCTCAACAACGTGATGAACATGCGCGCGCTCGGTTCCTTCCGGCGTTGCTCCGATGGGGTTCCCTCCCGCTTCGGAGCGACAGCACCGGAAACTTCGAGCAGCTTCGCGCCTCTTCGCACCGCGCAACCGAATCGGCTAACGCCCGGAGGAAATTCGCAGTAGTACGCTCCAGTACCCCGTTGATGTCGAGCAAGACCAACCCCCAATTGCCTTCCTCGACCCTGACATTCGGAAAGTATCCCTCGCCCGCTTCTACTGGATGCGCTCATACAGAGGCTCTTCCCGCCGCGTTTTCCTCCTCGAGATAGTCATGCCCGCCGGATAGGTCCACGGACCCTTCTATCTGTTCATGAAGAAAGAGATCATCATCAACGCGACCTCCACGGAGTTGCGCGTTGCAATCACTGAAGACGACCGCCTCGCCGAAGTTTTCCTCGAAGTCGCCGACAAGGAGCGCCATGTAGGTTCCATCTACCTGGGGCGCGTTGAACGCGTCGTGCAGGGGATGAACGCCGCGTTCATCGACATCGGCGAGCAGCAGGACGCCTTCCTCCACTTCTCGGACGTCGGCTCGGCCCTCGATGAGTTCAAGGACCTGCTCGACGAGCGGGATGATGAGGACGACGAGGACGACGACGATGAGCCGACCGCCGGACCCGCCCCTGCAAAGGGAGGCAAGCCGGCCGCCGCGAAGGCGCCGCAGAAACGCGCCGCCGAGCCCGATGCTCGCGATGGACGCAAGAGCTCCGCGCGCGGCGAGCGCAGCAAACCCGCCGAAGATTCGGCCTCCGACAACACACCCACCGACGCCACCACTCCATCGGAAGCCGGACGCCGAGACGCACGGGGCGATCGCCGTGGCGACACGCGCGGTGACCGCAGGGGCGGGCGCGATGCCGGTGAGCGACGCGACGTGGGCGAACCGAGCGACGGCCCGGTGCATCGTGACGCCGCAGGTGATGCGTCCGATGAGGACCGCACCGACGTGCCGGTGCCCGGGGAGAGCGAGCAGGATGCCGAGCGCCGTCGCAAGCGGAAACGAGGCCGTCGTGGCGGACGCGGACGCAATCGCCGCGATCGCGAGGAGGGCTCGCCGGACGCTCAGCGCACCGACGCTCAACACACCGATGAGAGAGCCGCGGATGGAGGCCCCGATGACGGGGCGGCCGATCGCGGCGCAGGCGATGTGCGTGATCGCCGTGACGGCGGCGGCAGAGATCGTGAAGGGCGTGGACGCGGCCGCGATGCGCGCGACGGCGACCGGCGCGACGGCGACCGGCGTGAAGGCGACCAGCGTGACGCGGACGGCCGCGAACGTGCCGACGGTCCCCGTCATGAACACGCGCACGATGCAATGCCGACCCACCGCGAAGATCGCGATGATGACGAGGCCGGCGACACAAACGAGCAGCACTCCGCCGAGGGCGAAGCCGGCGGCGGAGATGGGAAGCGGCGCCGACGTCGTGGGCGCCGTGGCGGGCGCAATCGCCGCCGGGGCCGCGACGAGGCAGAGAGCGGAGTCGAGCGCGATGTGAAGGAATCGACGGAGGAGCGCGGCGAGCGCACCGGCGATACCGACGCACGGCGTGACAGCGCACAGCGTGACAGCACACAGCGTGACAGCACACAACGCGATACCGCACAACGTGGAGGCGAGCGCACCGGCGATCGCCGTGACGACCGTTCCGAAGCGCGCACCGGCGATCAACGCCCCGGCGATCAACGCGGCGACGATCGCCGTCGCGACCTGCCCGTCGACGGTCGTGGCCCGCGCGAAGACTCGCCGAAGGGCCCGCGTGAGGAGCATGGAGCCCGCGAGCGCGGGAGGCCCGTCCCCGCTCCCCGTGATGCGAATGATTCCGAGCGTGGAGTGCCTCCGGCCGGCGAGGCCGAGGCGAAGACTCCGCGTGCAAAGCGTGGTCCACGGGGCAAGGCCCTCCCCCCCGACGATCTCACGCTCTTCTCCGCGGCGGTGCCCGCCGCCGATGCACCGACCGTCGGGACTCCGACAGTGAGCACTCCGGCCTCCGATGCATCGGCAGCCGATGCCCCGGCCCCGAAGCGACGTCCCTCCAGGGCGAAGACCCCGAAGGAGACTCCCCCGGCCGGCGACGCCGACGTGCCGACCGAGACACCGGCCCCGAAGGGGCGCGCCAGCCGAGGCGGAGCACGGGCAAAGGGGCGCGGCAAGGAGGGGGGCGACGAGGTGAAGGGCTCCACGATCGACGCGAAGCTGCCGACCTTCCAGACGAAGCGTTCGGGCGAGGTGACGATCGCCCTGGAGAAGGGGCAGGACGTGATCGTGCAGGTGACCCGCGAATCGTACGCGAGCAAGGGCGTGCGCGTGACGACGAAGGTGAGCCTCCCCGGCCGCTTCCTCGTGTTGCTGCCGCTGGATCCGGCGATCGGCATTTCGCGGAAGGTGCAGAACATGAAGGAGCGCCGCCGCCTGCGCCGCATCGCGCGAAGCATCCTCCCCGAGGGGCATGGATGCATCATCCGCACGGTGGCGCAGGACAAGGACGAGGAGGTGATCAAGCAGGATCTGACGATGCTGATCGACGCGTGGCGCGAGATCG
>CAZJYH010000128.1:0-2943 GCA_964549365.1 uncultured Alphaproteobacteria bacterium | reverse complement strand
ATGCGCGATCTGTTCACGCCGGATACCACGCGCGTCATCATCGACAACAAGGCGCTCTACAAGGAGATCCGCGATTATGTCGAGTGGGCGGCGCCCGGGCTTGCGCGCAAGGTGGAACTCTACACCGGCAACCGGCCGATCTTCGACGAATACAACATGGAGCGCGAGCTTCAGAAGATCGCAGAGCGCAGGGTCTATATCCCGTCCGGCGGGTACATCATCCTCGATCAGACCGAGGCCATGATGGTGATCGACGTCAACTCCGGACGCTACGCCGGCAAGAAGGATCAGGAGTTGAACTCGCTCCGGACGAATCTCGAGTCGGCCCGGGAGATCGCCCGGCAGATTCGCCTGCGCGATATCGGCGGTCTCATCGTTATCGACTTCATCGATCTGTACGATGAGAAGAACCGCAAGAAAGTCTATGACGAACTGAAGAAGGAGATGCGGCGCGACCGCGCGAAGTCCGTCGTGCTGCCGATGACACAGTTCGGCCTTGTGCAGATGACGCGGCAGCGCATCCGCCAGCAGGTGGTGCAGACCATCTCGGAGCCGTGCCCCATCTGTGCCGGCAGCGGCCTGGTGCAGTCGAAGAGCACCGTGGCACGCAACATCGAGCGGTGGCTGCAGCGCTTCAAGGAGACATCACGCGAGTTCCGCCTGACGCTTTCGGCCAATCCGATGATCATCGACTATCTCACCGACGGCGCGATGAGCCGCCTGACGCAGATGATGCTGAAGCACTTCGTCCGCATCAAGGTGATCCCCGACGAATCCCTGCCGGTGGGTGAGTTCCACTTCTTCTCGACGCGGCAGCAGGCCGACATCACCGAGAAGTTCATGGAAGATCCCAACGCGCGTCGGCGCGAGGAGAAGGCCGCGCGCAAGCTCGAAGAGAAGGCCGCCGCCGAACGCCGCGAGGCCCGCATGGGGTCCCCCGCACAGGACGGAACCGAGCAGGAGGACGATGCACGGAGGTCGCCCAGAGGCCGCGGCGGAGATCGCCGCGGGGACGACCGCCGTGGCTCGGACAGGCGGAGCGATGACAGGCGTGGCGACGACCGACGGGGTGAACGCGGGCCTGAGAGGGGATCCGACGGCAGACGCCCGGAGGGGAAGCCGACGCGCGGGCAGAAGACCGAGCGTGGCCCGGCTCCCAAGGCGGCAGCCGACGATGGGCGCACGCGGTCGGATCGCGGCGGAGAACCCCGCGACGGGACGCGACGCGACGGAACCCGACGCGAAGACGGACAGCGCAACGCGCCGCCGAGGGGACGCTCGGGTGAAGGGCGCGCCGCCGAGGGACGCGGTGGAGATGCCCGGACCGACGGCGGACGTGGCGAGAGCGGGCGCGGTGAGAACGCACGTGGTGACCGAGGACGCTCGCAGACGGAACGGCCCGCTCAGGAACGATCGGCTCAAGATCGCACGGCGGGCGAACGACCGCGCGAGGAACGTCAGCCGCGCGACCAGGAGAGTCGCCGAGGCGATCGGCGCGACCGCAGGCCGGATGACAGGCGCCCCGATGACCGCAGGCCCGATGATCGCAGGCCCGACGACAGGCGCCCCGATGACCGCAGGCCCGACGACAGGCGCCCCGATGACCGCAGGCCCGACGACAGGCGCACCGATGACCGCAGGCCCGACGACAGACGGAGAGATGATCGTCGTGGTGACGACCGTCGTTCGGATGATCGCAGGCGTGATGATCGTCGGGCACCCGCGCCGAGCGCGGAGGCCGCGTCCGATGCCGCAACGCGGAAAGGGGCCGACGCTCCGGTCCCCGAGCTGAAGAAACGGCACGACGATCGCGGTTCGCAGCGTGGACGGATCGAGGAAGAGCGGGCGGTCGCACCGGTTGAAGCGAGGAAGCCGGCGCGGGACGAGGTGCCGGAGAAGGCGGATCGCCCCAAGCGTGCGCCGCAGCGCAAGCCGAAGGCCGAGGCCGGCGCCCCTGTGACGGCGCCCGCCGAGGCGGCCCCGGCCACCGCACCGAAGAAGAGGGCAAGCCGGGCGAAGAGCCCCGGAGCCGCAACGAAGGGCGCGGGCTCGACGCCCAAGGAGACGGGCGCAACGAAGGCGGGTGCAACGAAGGCGGGCACAACGAAGGCGGCCGCCCCGGAATCGGGCGGTGAGGCTCCGGCCCCCGTCAAGCGTCCGCGTGCTCCGCGCAAGCCGGCCCGCGGGGCCGACGAGTGACCGTAACGAGATCCCATTCATTCGCATGGGCGCCGTAACGGCGCCCGACGGACTTTCCGGTTGCAACAGATCACGATACTCGGCTCCACCGGATCGATCGGCACGCAGACGCTCGACGTGATTCGGAGCAATCCCGATCGCTATCGGGCCGCCTGCCTGACGGCCCGTGCAAACACGGAGCTGCTGGCCCGACAGATCGAGGAGTTCACCCCCGACACGGTGGTGCTCGGCGATGAAGCCTCGGCCGAGATCATCCAACGGCGATTCGGCGCGGGCGTGGAGGTGCTCTGCGGCGAGTCGGCACTCGAGGAGGTGGCCACGCGCCCGACGATCCACACCGTCATGAGCGCGCTCGTCGGTTTTGCCGGCCTCCCCCCTACCATCGCGGCCATACGTGCCGGCAAACGGGTTGCGTTGGCGAACAAGGAGACGCTGGTGGTTGCCGGCGAGCTGATCAACCGGCTGCTGAAGGAGCACGGCGCCGAGCTGATCCCGGTCGACAGCGAGCACAGCGCGATCTTTCAATGCCTGATCGGCGAGTCGCCGGAGAAGATCGATCGGATCATTCTCACCGCCTCCGGCGGGCCGTTTCGCGACCTCCCGTCCGAGGAATTCCGGGACATCACACCGCAACGCGCGCTCAAACATCCGAACTGGAGCATGGGGCCGAAGATCACGATCGACTCGGCAACCCTGATGAACAAGGGGCTGGAGGTGATCGAGGCGAAGTGGCTGTTTGGCGTC
>CAZJYH010000127.1:0-10186 GCA_964549365.1 uncultured Alphaproteobacteria bacterium | reverse complement strand
CCGTCCAGGGCGTAGAGCATCTCGGTGACGTTCGGGGCCAGCGACACGACCCGGCGCGCGGGCGTTGCCAGATCCATCCGCACGCCCATCTGGTCGACCAGGACGATGTGCCCCGCCGCCTCGCCGCTCCGCGCGCGTTCGGAACGTTCGCGCGGACGTTCACCACAACCGGCCGACAGCGCGAGCGTGATGAGGGTGAGGGCCGCGGTGGCGCGATGTGCGAATTGCCGGGGGAAATGTGTCATGTAACTATGTCGCCGGGAGGGTGTAGATTCCGATCGAATCCGCTCGGAGCCGAGCGCGCAAACCGATCCCCAAAGATACGTCCGGCGATTTCATCTCCGCGCTCGCGCGGCCGGGCGCCGATGTGAACGAACCGACCGAACACCCGAATCGCAGTCCATGATGCCACGAACGTACCGCTTCACTCTTCGCACGACCGCCGTGCTGTTCGCATTTCTGTTCACCGCCCACGCCGCGTGCACGATGAGCGCGGCGGCGCAGGTCGTGTTGCCGAAGGAGGATCCCCAGGGGGCGATCGACCGCCGCGAAGAGGAGTATCGGCGCTCGCTCGAACGGAAGAAGCATCCGGGGTTCGAGGAGGACGTGCGGGGGCGCGACGAGTGGTTCATGTTCCAGCGACGGTTCCCGTATGAAATGGTGCCGGCCGGCGCGCGCGATCAGGCATTGCGTCGGCTTCAGGCCATGCAAAGCCGGATGGACGAGTCGCGCGAGAAGGGGGACCGGTTCGCGAGGCTGCTCGGGGCGAACAGGTGGGAGCCGATCGGCCCGCTGAACGTTGCCGGGCGCATCACCGCGATCGCGTATCACCCGGAGCAGACCAACGTGGTCTACATCGGCGCCGCCTCGGGGGGCGTCTGGAAATCGGTCGACAGCGGCGCCACATGGGCTACCACGTTCGACAATCAGGAGTCGCTCACCATCGGCGCCATCGCCGTGGATTACAGCCGGCCCTCCACCATCTTCGCCGGCAGTGGAGAACCGTATGCGCACAGCGAGGAATATTTCGGCCACGGCATCTTCAAGTCGACCGACGACGGGGCCACGTGGCGCAACGTCGGGCTGTTCAACGTGGGCGGGTTCTCCAAGCTCTACGTGCATCGCGGGAATCACCTGATCGTCTATGCGGCCGGCGCGAAGGAGAACGGCGGGTTCTATCGCTCCACCGACGGCGGCGAACACTGGACCCGGACGCTCAGCGGGACGATGTACGATCTGACGGTCAACCCGGCCAACAGCGACGAGCTGTTCGTTGCCACGCCCGATGCCGTCTACTACTCGAACGACGGCGGGCTTTCCTTCACGAAGCGATCGACCGGCATCAACGTGGCCTCCAGCAAGCGTTTGAGCGTGGCGATGGCGCCGAGCGATCCGAAGAAGGTGTATGTGCTGATCGCACGCGCAAAGCCGAACGATCTCCCCGACTACGCGGAGTTCTACGCCTCCACCGACGGGGGCCTCACCTGGCGCCAGCGGCATGAGTTCGGCGGCGGGTTCTTCAACGAGCAGGGGCACTACAACAACGCCGTGCTGGTGCATCCAACCGATCCTGACGTGGTGCTCGTGTGCGGCATCGACGTGCTGCGCACCGACGACGCCGGCGACAACTTCATCAACTGGACCGAGTGTTACGCGAACCTCGGCGTGCTCGGCGCCGTGCATCCGGATCAACATGCCATCGAGTTCAACCCGAAGAATCCGAACCGCGTGTTGCTCGGCAACGACGGCGGGCTCTTCGTCTCCGACAGCGGCGGGATGGGGTTCCGCAGGGCCACGCTCGCGCTGCCGATCACGCAGTTCTACAAGATGGACATCGATCTGAACAATCCGGGGCGCGTCTACGGGGGCACGCAGGACAACGGATCGACCGGGTATTTCGGCACGGGAGATCGCACCACGTGGACGTCGCTCTCCGGCGCCGACGGCTTCTTCGTGGCCACCGATCCGTACCAGCCGGACATCGTCTACTCGGAGATCTACTACGGATCGCCCATCTATAAAACCAACGTCACCCGCCCCGGGGTCAACGAACAGATCGACGACTTCATCGAGCGGCTCGGCGGTGATCGCGGTGACTGGGCGTCGCCGCTGGTGACGAGCCTGGCCGACGGCAAGCTCTACAGCGGGCGGAGGTATCTGTGGCGCACCGGCGACGGCGGCAAGACATGGGATCGGCTGCGCCCCGGCACATCGGGGCTGATGTCCGCGATCGGCCTTTCACCGTTCGAGCCGAAGATCATCATCGGCACCAACAACGGCGAGGTACGCTATTCGCTGGACGACGGCAAGACGTGGCGGACTTCGGCCGGGCTGCCGCGGCGCGTCATCAGCGACCTGCGGTTCGACTTCAACCTCGAGCATCGCCTGTATGCCTCGGCCTCCGGAATCGGCAGCGGGCACGTCTTTCGCTCCGACGACGACGGCGCGAACTTCGTCGACATCACGGGCAACCTCCCGGATTCGCCCGTGAACGCCGTGGCCGTCGACCCTGCCAACAGCGACCATCTCTTCGTCGGCACCGACGCCGGAGCATACGTCACCGTCGACGGCGGCAAGGTCTGGTTTCCGTTCAACGACGGTTTGCCGCTGGCGCCTGTGGTGGATCTGAAGATATCGGACGCCACGCGCATGCTCTACGCGGCGACGCACGGCCGTTCGATGTTCCGCGTCAGCATCGCGGCGATCGAGTCGCAGCCGCTTCTGGTGCGCCCGACCGGCGGAACCTACCAGACGCCCGGGCCGCTGACGGTATCGTGGTCCGGCTTCTCTGCCCCCGTCCGCGTTTCGATCAGCTACGACGGCGGATCGAACTTTACCGAGATGGCGCGCGACGTCGCCGGCGACAGCGTCGTGCTCGCGTTGCCGGTTGCCCGCACCAGCAACGCGCGGGTGAAGGTGGAGGAGAACGGGAGCGGCCGAACGCTCCTCTCCGGCGAGTTCACGCTGACCGCGAAGACGAACGGCGTGGAGTTCACACGGCGCGGCTTCGTGCCGAGCGCCATCGAGGTGCGGAGAGGGTTCGTCTGGGCGTGCGACCGTGAATCCGATTCGCTCGAGGTGTTGCACTTGGCGCCGCCGACCAGCCGCGTTGCGATCCAGCGGAGCGGGTTCACCGGAATCGTGCGCGATCTCGCGTATGACTCCGTCGCCGATCGATTCTACGCGCTCGTCACCGCCGCCGACATGAGCGCGCCGAAGTTGTACCGCATGGACACATTGGGCGCCGCGCAGGGGGAGGTGCCGTTGCCGGTCGCGATCGATCGCGCGAGCGGCGTTGCGGTGACGGGGGAGGGGATCGTGGTGGTGACGCCGGGAGCCGATGGGCGGGCATATGTGCTGAGTGATGCCGGCGAACTGCGCCGCTCGATCGCCGCGTTCAACGCGGCGGTGGAAGGGGACCGGCGCAGCCTGGCCTGGGACGGCCGCGGGCTCGTGCAGGCGATCGTTACGGCCGATCCGAACGCGCCGTTCGACGGCAGGTTGGAGCGCTGTGCCGCCGGCGACACGCTGCGTGTGGCCGAGGCGATCCCGGCCGTGCTGCCGAGCGGCAAGCGCATCGAGTTCGTCGGGCTGGCTGCCGACGTGAGCGATCCCGCGCAGACGGTCTACTGGGCCTCGGATACGGCCGGCGCGTTCTATCGATTCGCGCAGCTCTTCAGCGGGGTGGAGACCTCCTCCGGACAGGTCTATCGTTCGAGGAGCCTCGCGTTTTCCGATGTCGGCCCGAACCCCGCGCGCGACCGGGCAACCGTGCGGTTCGATGCGGTGCGCGGCGGGCGGGTCATGCTGGACGTTCACACGGCCGACGGCGCGCGCGTGCTTCGCGCATTCAGTGAGACCATCGAGAGCGGCGCGCACACGATCACGATCGATGTGGGCAGCCTTGCGAGCGGCGTGTATTACCTGGTGCTCGCCGGCGATCGCGGCGACCGCGACACGTGGCCGCTGGTGGTGGTGCGATAACGTTCGGCAGCGGGGTCATGAAAACGCCCTCGACGTATGCGCGCGTCGAGGGCGTTGTTGTATCGGCGATGCCGAGCTACCCCGGCTACTCGACGCGGACGATCGTCACCGCATGCGACGTCCCGCCCGTCGAGAGCGAGCAGATGTAGGTGCCGGAGCGCAGCGAGGCTCCGTCGATCGTCATCGTATACGCGCCCGCTGCCTGGGTGCCGGAGAAGAGCGTGCGCACCTCGCGGCCCATCACGTCGAACAGCTTCAACGTCACCTCTCCATCATGGGCGATTTCGTATCGTACGTCTGTCGATGTCGTGAACGGGTTCGGGACGTTCCCCTCCAGTCGTGTCGTTCCCGTGAGCGACGATGCCGCCACGTTGCGTTTCGGGGCATAGTAGTCCATGAATCCGATCTCGCTCTGCGCCGAGCGTTGCGCCTGGTTGTCGATGGCGAGCACGTAGTATTCGTATCGCTGATGGCCGGGCGGCGGCGGGGGCGGCGTGTCGAAGAAGTCCGTCGCGGCGTTGCCCACCGTACCCACCAGTTGCGGGTTCAACAACGGCGTTCCGTCGTTTGTACGATAGATTGCGTAGCCGAACAGGTCGGGCTCGACGTTGGGCTGCCAACTGATATGCGCCGTCTGGAAATCATTTGTGCGAACCTTGACGTCCTGCACCTTCGACGGCGGCCCCAGAATTGCCGATGGGAAGATTGTGCCCGGAACATGGTTTGTGTACAGTTTGACGCGCACGACGGTCGGATCCTGGCCGGGGAGCGTAGGCAGCACTTCCACGCCGATCGGTGTGTTCAATGGAACGTTCGTATTGCTCCAGTACTGAGCGTGCGACCGATCCGAGTTCGGATTGCTCCAGGGCGAAAAGATCTCATACTCATGCCACGCATCCTTGCCGTCGCCGACGGATTTCCCCGCGCCATCCTTCGTGATCGCGTCGGTCTGCGGGTCGCGCCAGATGTACTGGGGGAGCCACGGTGCGCCGCTCGGGGGATTGCTCGACAGGAAGTCCCGGTCGCTGCGATTCTTGAAGTACGTGCCCGTTCCCGGGCCTTCAAAACGGGTTGAGCGATCGACCTCCTTACGTTCCCATATGGTGCCCGTCTGCGTCTCCGACCACGGATATAGATCCGTCCCGCCGTTGTTCCATCGCCAGCGCCCGTCGGCGGAAAGCACCTTCATGGTGTTTTCCTGAATGCGTAGATCTCCGGCCGACGGAGGTTCAAATTGAAGGATATAAAGGCCCTTCCCACGGTTTCCAGCGGTTCTGTCGACGACATCGTATGTCAGGTAGTCGTCGGCCGGATCGTAGCCGGGGTACTGGCCCGGCGCCGGCAGGGATTTGACGTACGGCGGGATGAAGCCGGGGAGGAATCCGGTGGCCCCGGGCTCGAAGCGTTGATGGTTCTCGAGGATGAAGCACTCCTTCCTGTCGACGTAGTTCGGATCGGTCGGGTTCGTCGGGTTCGGCGCGGGCAGGTAGATGCGAATCGCGTCGCCGTATGTGTTGTAGTCCCTCAGTGTCGCGATCGCGCCGTCGGGCATCGGCGTTGGTCCCTGAAGGAAGACGTCGCTGATCGACAACCAGCCGAGCCGCTCCTTCTCGACGGCGTTCATGACGACGTTCCGTTGGTTCGTGGCCTCGCCGTAGTGGCTCAGGATACTCCAGACGCCCGAACCGTATTGGTGGGCGGGATTGCCGAGCCCAAGCGCATGGCCGATTTCGTGCGCGATCATATGCCACTTGGGATACAGCCGCATCCTGTTTACGGTGACACCACACGAGGGATTGATTGCCATGCTCTTCACGCCGGCCGGGTCATTGTTGCGCCTCACGAAAGTACCACTGGGTAAACTGGCGAAACCGGCGACGTTCGGCATGGGGCAACCGAGTGTGCTGCGGTAACACGCCACAATCAGATCAACGAAGCCGTCGCCGTCCGGGTTGTACCGGCACTGATAGTACGGCGTGTTGTTGCTCGCCGGCGTTTCCCATGAGTCGTACGCGCCGAAGAAGCTTGGGCCGGTTGGTTGTGTCGCGTCGAGATCCTCGAGAATGTGTTTGAACGCCCAGCCCTCCGGGTCGGTGTTGAATGCCTTTCCCGCGTCCTCGGAATGCCCGGCGGCGAGCGCCTCGGCCTGCGAGATCGGCGTTGGATCCTTGTATCGTGCCCAGGAATATCGTGCCCGTTTATAGACGGTGTTGCCGTAGATATTGAGCTGCCCGGAGCTTTGATCACGGAAATACGTGGTGACATTATGCTTCTTTCCGGACCATGTCTCCAGCGTCGGGTCGATGATGTCCGCGCGCATGTCCGAACGTGGCCCCGTGCCGTCGGCCGGCCACACCGGGTTGTTCACATCGTCAGCTTCATCGGAGAAGTCGATGAACAGTATGAGGGCCTTGAGGTTCGCGATGTTGGGGAAACCGCTTGGAATCCGATATCCGCGCGTGTCGAGATTGGGATCGTTCAGCGGCGCCGGCCCGATCGGCGGGTCTGGGATCGTCGTCGTTGTTCCGCAGCCCTCGACGTCGGGTATCTGGGCGAAAGCGCCTGTTCGCGCGGCCGCCAGCGTCACCGCGATCGCCGCGATGTAGATGAGTGCGCGCCGGACATGGGGGAGGGTCGTTGTCATTTGGCATCTCCTAAAGACGGATGTTAGGATTGCCTGCAATGCCGGCGGCTGCCGGATATGGTGCGGATGTCGTGTGGTATACCGACGCCATATCACCAGCTGTTCGCAGGGACTGCGCCGGACGAATGTCAATATACGCGCGTGGCGCTGTCTTCCAAATGGAACAATCTGTCTTGGCTGCACATCGACCGTACCCGTGACGGCGTGATCGCGACGACGGAGAGATGTTTGGCCTGGCCGTGTGAAGACGGCCAGACGGGCGGCCGTGCATAGAGGCATTGCGAGTCGGCGACGGCCGCTATGCGGTGAACCAATTCGTGGTGTGCCGTGTTGAGTCCAGGTGTGCGCGATCGACACCGATGATTCGTCCATGTATCCGATGAAATTGTCCCGGTCAAACGAGCGTGCGTGCTGCGTATGGGTCCCGTATGGGCACTGCCGTTTCATGGCGCCGCCGTATCTTGACCGATCTCCAATCTCCCCAATCACCGTTAACTGCGATGATGGCCTGTACACACGTCTTCCGGTCCCGAATCCTTCCCTTTGCCGTGCTCGGTCTGTTGATGCTGCCGGCACTCGCCGCCGCGCAGCCACGCGAGCCGCGGCTCGATCCCGAGGGGGAGCTCAGACGTCTCGAAGAGATCCAACGCTCCGGAATGCAGAGCGAAGCGAATCGCCGATCCGGCGAGGATGTGCTGGGCCGAGATGCATGGTGGAGCTACGTCCGCCGTTTCCCCTACGACATGCTTCCCGCCGATCTGCGGTTGAACGCCGTTCATGACCTGCGGCAGCAGAAGCAGCGCCTCGATCAGGCCGTCGGAATGAAGCACTCCACGGTGAGGCCCATGGCCGCCAACGTCTGGACATCGATCGGGCCGTACAACATTTCCGGTCGCACGCGCTCGATCGCGATCCTCCCCGGCGACGCGCAGACGGCCTACATCGGCGCGGCGGCCGGCGGCGTCTGGAAGACCACCGACGCCGGGACCACCTGGTCCACCACCACCGATACGCTCTCCTCGCTGGCGGCGAACGCTCTGGCGATCGATCGGAACAACACGCGCATCGTATATCTCGGGACCGGCGAGAACACCATCAACGTGGATGCCTATCGCGGCACCGGCGTGTTCAAGTCCACCGATGCCGGCCGGACGTGGAAGAACATCGGCCTTGCGAACGTGACGCAGATCTCGAAGATCTACGTCAACCGCCAGAACTCCCAGGTGGTGTACCTGGCGGCGGGGAACGGCGGCGGATTCTGGCGCTCGGAGGACGGGGGGGCGACCTGGAAGCAGACGCTTCCCGGCGTGACGCTTTACGACATGGTGGTCGATCCCGCCAACGGCAATCAGGTGTATGTGGGGACCACGAATTCGGTGCGTCGTTCCACCGACGGCGGCAAGACATGGAGCGGGGCCTTGCCCGGGATCACTTCGTCGTCCGGGGTTCGCGTCAGCGTAGGCCTTGCGGCCTCGCAGCCGTCGCGATTGTACGCGCTCATCGCGCGCAACGGCGGGCCCGGCGGCACGCATATCGCGGAGGCGTATGCCTCCACCGACGGGGGGAGCTCCTGGCAACTGAAGCAGACCTTTGATCCGACCTTCTTCAATCAGCAGGGATGGTACGACAACTGCATCGCGGTTGATCCGTTCGATCCGAACAACGTGATGGTGGGGGGGATCGACGTCTTTCGGTCGGTCAACGGCGGCAACAGTTGGACCAACGTCACGCGCAGCTACTCCGACGGCACCACGCACCCGGATCAACACGTGATCGTGTACGATGAGAGCACGCCCGGCGTTGTCTACCTCGGGAATGACGGTGGCGTGTACACCTCGGTCGACGGCGGCGGGACCTGGCAGAAGGCGAGCCTGTCGTTGCCGACGTCGCAGTTCTATGCGATGGACGTGGACCAGACGCGCTCCTATCGCGTCTACGGCGGCACGCAGGACAACGGCTCGCACGGATCGCAGGGAACCAACGACTACCCGAAGAACTGGCAGCGCGTTCTCAACGGCGACGGCTTCTACGTGGTGGTGGATCAGGGCGACCCGAACGTGATCTACGCCGAGAACTTCAACGGCACGCCGATGTACCGCATCGACGCGAACAATCCCGGCAACCGTATCCGCATCGACGGGGCGATCTCGCCGAACGCGAACACCGGCGATGTCGGCGCCTGGGTGACGCCGATCGCCAGCAGCCCGGTGGACAAGAAGCTCTACACCGGGCGCTCCAACCTCTGGTTCAGCACGAACCGCGGCAGCTCGTGGGACACGGCCTACAAGGCAACCGGATTGTCGGTCAAGATCGTCTCGATCGGGCTGTCGCCCTTCGACGCGAAGAAGATCGCCATCTCGCGCACCAACGGTGAGGTGCTCTTCACGGTCGACGGCGGAACCGTCTGGACCAAGTCGAAGGGATTGCCCTCCGCCGTGGTTGCGGATGTCGAGTACTGTCCGGTGGTCCCGAACCGCCTGTACGCCACGATCTCCGGCACAACCGGCGGGCGTGTGTATCGATCGGACGACAACGGCGCCAACTTCACGAGCATCACCGGTCCGTCAGGCTCGGCGGGGACGCCGGGGCGTCTGCCGACGATCTCCGCCAACTCGATCGCGATCGATCCGCGCGACTCCTCGCACCTGTTCGTCGGCACCGACATCGGTGTGTTCATGTCGCTCGACGGCGGACAGTTCTGGTTTCCGTTCGACGACGGTCTCGCGTTGTCGCCGGTGGTCGATCTGAAGATTCACAAGACGACGCATACGTTGATCGCCGCCACGCACGGGCGCTCCATGTTCCGCGTGAACATCACCGGGCTTGTGGCCCCGCCGCTGTTGATCACGCCGAGCGGCGGCGAGACGTTCCTGACCCCCACCAAGGTCCCGGTACGGTGGACCGGCTTCGCGGGCGCCGTCAAGATTCTCATCAGTTACGACGGCGGCAGGACCTGGCAGGAGTTGAACGCCAACGCGTCCGGCGGGCTCGACTCGTTGAGCGTTCCGCTGATGCGGAGCACCGTGGCGCGGGTTCGCGTTGTGGAGGCCTCGAGCGGGCGGACGCTGGAGTCGCGCGACTTCACGCTGAGCGCCTCGACCAACTGCACCGATCTCGGCAAGAAGGGATTTCTGGCCGAGGCCATCGAGTATCGCAAGAACGTGATCTGGGCGGCGGTCGCCGGCAAGGATTCGATCTACAAACTGACCATGCCGCAGCTCACCGGCCGCGTCGGGCTGGTGCGTACGAACATCCCGGGCCGCGTGCGCGACATGGCCTATGATGAGCAGAACGAACGCTTCTACGTGCTGGTGACCGATGCCGATTACGGCAACCCGAAGCTCTACCGCATGGACACCAACGGCGTCGGCGGGGGCCAGGTGCCGCTCCCCGCCGACATCACGCACGCCTCGGGTGTTGCCGTGGCGTTCAGCGGCGTGGCCGTCGTGACGCCCGGTGCGACCGGCGACGTCAGGATCGTGAGCGACAACGGCGACCCGATTCGCACGATCGGTCCGATCAGCGGCACGGCCCTGAGCGACCGGCGCGGGCTGGTAT
>CAZJYH010000126.1:9090-10220 GCA_964549365.1 uncultured Alphaproteobacteria bacterium | reverse complement strand
GCAGCTCGTTCCATTCCGCGCGGGCCTCGATCTCCTCGGTCGTCTCGAACGTCTGCGGCTGCTCATCCTGCCCCGGTATGCTCTGCGCCGCGGTGCCGACCGGGACGCGCACGGTCGGCGGCAGACCGGTGGCCGAACGCGGGGCGCCGCCGCCGTCCTCGACGGTGAACGCCAGCCGCACGCCGGCCGCCACGCCGGGCGCAAGCTCGTAGCCGATCGCGCGCGCCAGCTCCAGCACGGAGCGCCGCTCGACGGCGGTGCGCAGGTACGACTCGTTCGCGATCCGCTCCTGGTAGAACGTCAGCACGTCGGCCACAGTCGCCCACGCGTCGAGCAGCGCGATCGAGAAGTCGTCGTCGTCGCGGGTGTTGAACGCACCGAGGTCCGAGCGGCGCGCGTCCGAAAGCGCCGCGAGCATCGACGCCTTGAACGCCGCGTGCGTGCCGACGCGATAGGCGATCGCCGTCAGGCCGGGGCGGTTGGCGATCTCGACCGGCGTGCGGGCGGCAACTCCGTCGCAGCACTCGCAGTCGTTCAGTTCGCGGATCGTCGGGTCGAGTGCCGGGCTCATCGTCCACCTCGCATCGTGAATTGAATGCTGCCGTTCTCCGGCCTGTTGCGGTCGTTGTCCAGCCGCGCGATCTCCAGCCGTCCGATCGTGAGCACGCCGGTGGCCAGCGCGTCGCTCGCGGAATCGCCGTATCGTTGGAAGGTCTTGAAGACGATGGACGCAACGCCGGTCACCCGCTGGGCCAGCTCGTAGAGCCTGCTCAGATACACGGGCTGCGCGAAGCTGAGCTCATCGGGATGGAAGAACCCGCGGCGGCCGTCGGCGAAGGCGCGGTTGCTGAACGCTTCGAGCAGCGCGCGCTTCACGTCGGAGCGGTAGTATCCCTCGGCAACGCAGACGTCGGCCGCGATCTCGAGCGCCACCATGCGCGGGCCGTCGATCTCCAGATCGTGCCCCGCCATCCGGTAGCGCTCGATGTGCGTCTCGATCATCTCCTCGAACGCCGGGTCCACCGCGCCTCCCCCCTCGCGATCCACCGTGACGAAGACGGTGCGCCAGCTCCCGGTCCATCGCATCGTGGCCGCCGCGCGCTGCACCGAACGATTGCGCTCGGTTACCT
>CAZJYH010000126.1:6508-9080 GCA_964549365.1 uncultured Alphaproteobacteria bacterium | reverse complement strand
TCCGCGTAGTCGTCGGAGGTCACGGCGCGCTCCTGCCGGAGGAACGCGGAGGGAGCGCTCTGACGCACGTGCTCCATGCTCTCGGGGTCCACGCCGCCGCGCGCGGGGAGCGGATTGTAGACGGCGGTGATGTGAGCGGCGGGGGAAGGCTCCGAGGGATCGGGAACGTATTTATCCGGGAGCACCACGTGCGCAAACGCATCGGCGCCGATGTTGCCGCGCGTCCCGTTGCCGACACGATAGTCCGCGAACACCGCCACGCCGGG
Source organism: uncultured Alphaproteobacteria bacterium (assembly GCA_964549365.1). Taxonomy (GTDB): domain Bacteria; phylum Bacteroidota; class Ignavibacteria; order OLB7; family OLB7; genus JAFDZV01. The sequence continues at coordinate 8,814 of CAZJYH010000126.1, read as the reverse complement.
CGTCGGGCGCATGCCGTAGCGGTCGTCGCCGAACCGCAGCACGGCCCGGCCGTCCTCGGCGATCTCCGGAACGAACTCCGCCGCGAACGGGTCGCTCGCCAGCAGGTCGCGCCCCGGAAGCCAGACCGTGCTGTTCGTGTCGCGCAGCTTGACGGCCGGCGCCACGCGATCCATCTCCCAGCGAAGCGCGGCCGCGGCCGACGCGTTCGGATCGAACGCCAATCGACGGCGGCGGCCGTCCACGACGGCGGTCTTCGAAACGGTCGCGGCCATCGTCAGCGGCCCTTCGTGAAGGCGCGGGCGAAATCTCGGCTCGACGACGTCGCGGGCGCGATCGCCGCAGTGCCCCCCCGGGAGCACGCCCGCAAGCCTCGGATCGGCATCGGGGGGCGTGCCCAGCGATTCGTCCGGCACGCTCCGGCCGTGATCGGCCAGCACGATGTTCCCGAGCGCGACGCCGACGTCGGCGATCTCGCGCCCGTCGTCGGTCACCGCCGAGACGCAGAGCGCGAACGGCAGCGCGTCGTCACGCCCCCATTCGATCAGCGTCACCGGGCGCCACTTGCTTTGGTCGTCGGGATCCAACGGATCGCCGTGCAGCGGATCGCCCGTCACGACGGGAGCGGCCGTCAGCCGCACCGCATGCCGGTGCGTGCGATCGGCGTCCGCCGCCGCGCCGGTGCGCGAGCCCATCTCCTCCTGGAATACCAGCACGTCGCCGGACTTCAGATCGGGGAAGCTCCCCGCGAGCGCGGCGCGCACGGCCCCCTTCGGCAGACAACAGGCCCGATCATCCCAGGTGTACAGGCGCATGCGGTTGTGCGCGGCACGCAGCGTGGCAACGTGCATCGTCTCGAAGACCTCCGGCCCGGCCGACAGCAGCCGATCGAAATCCGGCGACGGCCGATCCGGCAAGTCCGGCGCGACGAGCAGCGGGAATCCGGGCACACGCGTGATGAGCCGCGTTCTTTCCGGAAGTGTCATCGCGGCCGCGGTCGTCCGCACCTGCGCCCAGACGCGGGCGTTGCAGCCGTCGCTCATCGCGTAGTCCAGAAGCCGCGCGTGGCGCCGCACCGAGATGCGCCGGCGCGCGGTCCCCAGATACGCCTCGGTGGCGATCGCATCCTGCTGGTAGCTGAGGTAGTCCCCCGCGTACGCCAGCAGCTCCACCAGCGTGATGCCGAGATCGGCAAGGTTGCGCTCCCGCCAGCCCGGCATGATGATCGAGAGCCGGTCCAGCATCAGCGCGCGGAAGCTTGCGAAGTCCTTGGAGAGATAGTCGATCTCCGGCTCATCGAACGTCTCGGCCGGGCAGGGGCTCGTCTGCGCGCAGTCGAAGTCCGTCGGGCACTCCACCTTGAACGAGAAGTCCACCGAGGCCAGCAGCGGATCGAAGCCCGGATACGGCCCGCCGTCCGCGCCGAGCAGCGCGAGCGTGTATGTGGAGAAGTCGCCGCGCGCGTTCACATGCACGGCCAGCACGTCGCCCGGCGTGAACTCCTGTACAGCCTGGTCCACACGCTCGGCCCGCACGCCGACCACACGCACGCCGCCGGTGATGCGGACGTTCTCGGCCTTCGGCACCATTCCGGCAGGGAGCGGCTTGAGCAGATGCAGGCGCAGCTCGCGTTGCTTCTCCGCCGTCTCGGGCTCGTCGGCGTCGACCACCTCGAGGAAGTCGATCCCGTTCAGCGCCGCGTGCTTGCGCACGAGCGAACGGCGGCGCTCGTCGCAGCAGAAGTAGACCATCCCCGTGGCGACGGCGCTCATGACGCCTCCCGCGTGAATTGTGCCCCCGTGCGCCGTCCGTCGCGGCGGACGATGTAGACCACGGTGACCGACAGGGTCGACTCGACGCGCTCCACGTCGACCGCCTCCACCATGATCAGATCGCCCAGCCATTGCTGCAGCGCTCCCTGCACCATGAACTCCACGGCGGAGGCCAGCTCGTCGCTGTTCGGCGCGAAGACCAGCCCCATCAGGCCGCTGCCGAACGTGGGACGGTTCACGCGCTCGCCGGGGGAGGTGAAGAGCACCTGTTCGATCAGGTCGCGGATGTGATGGTCCTCATCCTCCGCTTGCGCGGTGCGTCCGCGTCCGTCGATGTGATAGGGAAAGTCGATCTGCATCACGTTCCTTTTACTCGTACCTGCGTTACCACGATGTTGACGGGCGTGCCGTTCGGCGCGCAGACCGCCTGCGAGTTGGCCAGCAGCACCGGCTGCCCCCCCGCCTTCACGCGCACAGCCGCCACGCTCCATTGCGCCGTGACGCACGGCATGGGAACTCCGGCAGGCGTGGTGAAC
>CAZJYH010000126.1:0-6498 GCA_964549365.1 uncultured Alphaproteobacteria bacterium | reverse complement strand
AACGGACATCCCGCGATGGTGAACGGCGCCGCCTGCGTGACGATCGGCTGCCCCCCGACCTTCACGCGCGGGTTCACGGCGGTCGGCTGCGCCTGCCCCGCGTGCGCGCAGAGCACGGTGGCGCCCTGATGCAGGAGGAAGGCGGCCATCAGATCACCTCCAGCGCGCCGCCGTTGATCGACACCTTCGGCCCGGTCATCGCGATCTTCCCCCCCTTGCCGTCGTCGATCTCGATCCCCTTCGGCGTCAGCGCGATCTTCGTCCCCTTCCCGTCGTTCAGCTCGATCCCCTTCGCGCTCATCGTGAGCTTCTGCCCGCCGGCGGTCTCGAGCGTGATCCCCCCCTTGCCGGGCGTGTCGTCCAGCAGGATCGAGTTTCCCCCCTCGGTCTTGATCAACAGCTTCTTGTAGGCCGGCGCCAGCAGCGCGGGGGGGACGTCCTTCTGCGAGCCGAGCCAGCAGCCGCTCCAGATCGGGCGGTCCGGGTCGCCGTGCTCGAACTCGATCCAGACGCCGGAGCCCACCTTCGGCAGCGCGAAGAAGCCCATGCTCCCGGAGCCGAACGGCAGGCAGGGCATGGCCCAGCCGCTCTCGCGGTCGCCGTAGACGTCGGGCACCCTGGCCTTGATGCGGAAGGTCATCAGCGGATCCTTGATGTCGCTGACGGTGGCGCGGTACTTGCCGTAGAACGTGTTGGTCATGGTTTCACCACCGGAAGTGTGCTGCGGGTTCCTTCCCGCTTCAAGGTGAACGATTGCTTGTAGCTCCCGCGCTCGATCGCGTGCGTCACGCTGGTCACGTAGTAGAGGCCGTTGTAGGTCAGGCCAACGCCGCGCACGCCCACCAGCCTGCGCGCGCGGAGCACGTGGCCGTAGCGGGCGGAATCCAGCTCGCCGGTCGCGGTCACCGCGTCGGGGGCGCCGGTCATCGCGGCCACCACGCTGGTCGCCCCCTCGCCGGGCTTCTTGTTGGCGGTCTCGCGCGCGATCGTCGTGCGCAGCGCCTGCGCGGGCTTCGCCGAGAGGGGGGGGATCTTCAGCGAGGGGAGTTTGGGGATGGGGATCGCCCGCTTGATCCTCGGCTCCATGATCGAGCCGCTCGTGCCGATCGGCGCCAGCGCGTCGTTGGTGAAGCTCAGGCTCGTCACGTTGTCGCGCGATCCCATGTTCGTCGTCAGCGCGTGCTGCACCGCCCCCGCCCGCTTCTCCGGGCCCCAGTACGCCTTGTTGGTCATCAGGGCCACCGGCTCGATGTGGAAGACGAAGCCGTTCGCCGAGGCCAGCCGCTCGATGAACTTCAGGTCCGTCTCGTGCTGATGCGGCACCTTGTCGGTCATCAGCGGAACGTTCGTGGTGGCCGTCACCGCCGGGATCAGTCCGTACTTCGCATGCCGGGCGATCACCTGCGTCACGATCACCGAGTCCGACTGGTTCGGATACGCCTTGTTCACCTCCTTCATGTCCATCATCGCCGCCAGCGACTTCCCGGTCACCGTCAGCGTGGCCGCGCCGCCCTCCTTCCCCGGTGCGAGCTGATGATGCAGGATCACGCCGTCGATCAGCACCTCCAGCTTCACGCCGAGCCGCACCGCGATGATCACGCGCGCCGGCGGATCGAGCAGCCCGCTCTTCATGAGCGCGTAGTCCGCGATGTTCTCCTTGCCGAGCGAAAGCGTCAGCTGGAAGCCGTCGCCGCTCTCCGCGCTGTTGGTCACCTGCACCTTCGCGATCGCGTCGACGAGGGCGCCGGGGGCCGGGAGCGGGACGGTCCTGCCGATCATGACCATGAGCTGTATGGCGGATGTACGGGAAAGCATGGGTGCTACTTCAGTCCGTTGGGAGTGGAATGATGATCGTCTCCCCCGGCTCGTCGGTCAGGTCGAGCGGCGAGGCTTCGAGGTTCGCGTCGGCGATGCGCCAGAACTGCGTCGGGTCGCCGAGGTAATTCGCCGTGATATTGTCCAGGCGCTCCCCCTGCGTCACCGTGTGCTCGGCGAGCACGGCGGATGCTTCGGGCGCGGGGACGAACCGCCGCCGCACATACGCGATCTCGCGCTTCGTGCCGTCCGGGTTCTTCACGACCAGCTTCGCCTGGTCGATCGAGAAATATCTGCTTGTGGCGTCGAACATGGGTTCAGGGTTGAAGTTCAAAGTGCCAAGTTTCAAGTGTCAAATTCCAAGTGCCAAGTGACGTTGTTGCATAATGCATCCTTCGTCAGTGGCCGCCTCTTCCCAAACACCCCAGAAATCAGAGCCGTGATACTCTTCTCCCCCTCTTTTCCAAAGAGGGGGCCGGGGGGAGTTTCCATGAAAGCAATGCGCTACCGACGGCCGCGCCCGGCCTAACCCCTCCTGACCTCCCCTTTAGAAAAGGGGAGGGACGCAACCAATTCAACCACCCGGCAGGTTCCTGCGCACTCGGCACGCAATTGCGCAACAAGACCATGCCAAGTTCAAAGTGCCAAGCGACGAGCGGTGCGCGTCGCATTATGAATGACAAATTTCAAATGCGGAATCACGGATGAATTTGAAATTCAAAATTTCAAATGTGAAATCGCGGATGCAGGCGAGGTCACAACAGCCCATCGACACCATCGCGGCATTGCGTCGCGGAGCCACCGACCCACCGCTACACTCGGCGCAAACTCCGCGAGCGACGCGAGATTTCGGATTCACGGAACCGGTATCACCGAAGCAGGGGAGCCCGCCACCGCACATTTCACATTTCTAATTTTCAATTTCTAATTCGCAAGGTTCATCACCGCCATCGCCTCCTTCACCACCTGGTGCGCCATGAAGAGCGCGCCGCCGGCGGAGTCGAGCCCGAGATCCCGGTAGGTCAGCACCTCCATGCCGAGCGAGACGGTCGCGCGGACCGGGTTGAGATGCGGGTCGTATTGCTGCTCGTCGACCGAGAACGTGGTGAGCTTCACCGGCACCACGCGCTTGACGCCCCAGACGAGCAGCGTCATGATCTTCGAGGGGGGGATCACCTCAACCGAGCCGATCGTCGCCAGCGCCGCGTTCTTGATCACGTGCGCGGACTTCGGATAGAGCAGCATCTCCAGCGCGGCCAGCGCCGGGTGCACACCGAGCAGGGTGGCCGTAAACTTCCCCTGCTCCAGTCCGTCCGCCGCGTCCAGCTCCACGGTCATCGTGATGGTCTCCTTCGGCGGACCGTCCAGCCGCCGGGGGCCCATGTAGCCGTCGGGATCCTTGGCGTAATTCGGCGCAAGCGTCCGCTTCATCGTCTCCGGGTTGTACTGGAAGGCGATGATGCTCGCGAGCGGGTTCATCACGTCGACGCCGATGATGGCGCCGCGGACGACTTTCGGAGAGGCGGGGAAGGAGGTCATGTCTTAATCTCCTTGCTGGGTGCGCCCAAGAATATCTTCGCGAGCATATTCTGCACGTCAATATTCGGTTTGGTCACTTCAATTTGATCGAGCCCCGGCGGCGCGAACGGCTTGTCGGAGGCATAGTGAATCGGCTTCCTCGTTCGCACTCCAAGCTTCAGCCCCGTATCGAACGTGTACGAGGCGAGCGTCCAGTCTTTCCTCGTCTCTACCTTGAACGGCCCGATGCCCGCCTGCGCCTGAACGAAGGCGCCCAGCCCGAGCTTCAGCGCAAGAGCGAGCAGCAGATTGAAGTCCGCGTCCACTTCGAATCGACCCTTCGTGTAATGGACCTTGACGCCCGACAGCATACTACCCTCGAGCACGGCAGAAGCCGAGATCCTCAGCCCGCCGGAGGCGGAGGCGAGCCCAACATCCAGCATGATCGCCCCTTCGATACTTCCGGTGATATGTGCGCCGCCGCCGATGTACAACTGACCTTCCAACATCAGATCCAACGCCACGTTGTCCGACGTCAGATCATCAGCCGTCCCCATCGCCTTGATCCCTCGCAGCTCGCCCGGACCAACGTGATATCCCGCGCTCAGCGCACCGTTGATCGCCACCTTGACACCGAGCGGGCCTATCGACAATCCCGGTATCGGGATGCTGACGCCGGTCTTGAATATTTGATAATCCCCTCCGAACCGCTTGAACAGCACGTATGGCTCCGTGAACTCGAACCCGCCTTTCGCCTTCGTCTTCCCATTCTCATCGATCGCAACACCGATCGTGCCAATCAGATTTTTGGCGATCTGAACAGTGAGTTCTCCCTCACCCGAAAACTTCTGAGCCTGGCTCAGCTTCACATGGATCTTCCCACTCACTCGCGAGGTCTTCACGGCAATCGAACCTTCGCCCGATACCTTGCCGTCGTCGTACACAATCGTGATGTCCCCGCTATGGGCTCCGAGGGTGAAGGTGGTATGTCCCTTGCCGTTGACCTTTTCACCGTCATAATGGAAGGTGATCTCGACGGGTTTGACGCGGCCGCCCGGAACGTCGATTGTGGCACTGCCGGAGAACACCCACTTCTTCGTCTTCTCATCCTTCGACACGACGAGATCCGCCGTCTTGTCGCCCGGCAACATGATGGTGGCGCCGCCGGTGACCGAAAGGCCCTTGTCGTCGAACGCAACCACCGCCGACACGCTCTTGACAAACGCCTTGCTGGTCTTCAACTCGATCTTCCCGCTCCACCCCTGCTTGGGCCGATACGTAACATCCCCCTCGGCCTTGTCCATCCCAGGGATGTTCGCAATGAGGTGACCATTCGCGACGAAACCTTCAGCGTCTGCTGACACGACGATCGAGCCGGTTGCAAGCGGGTGCTCCTTGGAACCGACTTCGAATTCGATCGTTCCGGAGGGTTTGAACTCGGGCCACAATTGAATCCCAATCCCTGCCTTGGTGATCCGCAGACCCGGTATTGGAGACTTGATCGTCTTTTCAGTCAGATCCTTCGTGGCAGTGAACCTGTCCGGCCTATAGGAAACATCGAAGCTGCCGAGCAACGGAACCGTTGAATGGATGGTCCCGTCGAATTGCAGGTGTCCGTCTTGCGTGGTCTCCAACTTGTTGATTACTCCGGGGCTAAGGTTCGGATACTGGAATTCGATCCCCTTATCGGAGTGAGCCGCATCAATGGTTAGACTGCCGTTGACCTTGCTGACATTGAACACTGTGTGTCGTCCGCGTTTATCGCTAATTGTGATGGGAAGTCGCGTCTTCGCCCGATCATCAATACGCGCGTCAATGGTGTCCGCTTCGTTCTTACGATTCAACTTGGTCAGAAGGAACCCCGGTATCAACTCCGCGGCGGCCTCATTTATCGGCGCCCCCAATATATCCACCGGCTTTGGAGATTTGGCCTTACTGAACCCGTTCGGCGCATGGATCGTGGTTGCCGCTCCGCTACGAATCTGATAGGGTTCCGTCTCTGCTATCGGCGCGGAGCCCTTGGGGACGGGAATGCTCGCGGCACACTTGCCGACACTTAGACACGTCGGTTTCGCGGCCGGACACTTCGCCGGAAGCGTTTCCATCGCACCATCCGTTGTCACTGTTCGGAACCGAAGGGTTACCTGACTTGCGTTTCCATTCGATAATTCCCTGGTCTCAATGATCTGCTTCGCCAATTGAAACACTTCCTGCTTAATCGCGCCACCACTATTCCGGTTCTGCTCAGCATCGAGAGGCTGTATATTTTCATTTGTATTATTGCCACCAACCTGCAATTCGACGATGTGATCCATTTGGCAGGTAGCACCTCCGACCTTTGGAAATTCGCTGTCGCCACCCGCTTTCTGCCACAAGGCATTCGCCGCAGTTCCCCCCGGCCATCCAATTCGTTGCAACCATCGATCCCTGAGCTCGTCGGTAACGGCACGTTCCTGCCACAGAATTGCCTTAGTCGCTCCACTTTGCACGTCCAACGTTGCTGCAAGCGCACCGGCCTTTGCAAGCTGCTTGTACAACGCGGCGGCATTTGGACCTTTGGACCCCGGCATGACGAACTGATCAATGGTGAACGACTGCAGCTTTGCCGGCTCACCATTTTCCTCCGTGGACGTATACTCCGCATCCGGCACAACCACGTGACTGCTCGCCATGTAGGCGCTTGTGACGGTCAAGGCAACTCCCTTGCTTGTGCCTGCGGGCTTTGGCGTACCCTTCCCCGCTGCCGTGCGCGAGAGTTTTCGGAGGCCGATACTTCCGACACTTATTGGGAGGGGCGCAGGGCCATCCGCGACTCCGCCTCGAAATTTTCCGGTTTGTCCGTCATGGGCTAGCCTCTGTCGATTCACGGCCGGGGTGAGATTCGGCACACCTCCCCCCTGCTGCACCACATGCGTCAACTCATGCGCCAGCAGCCGCTGCCCCGAACCCGAGCCCGGAGCGTACTGCCCCTCGCCGAACACCACGTCCCGCCCCACGGTGTAGGCCAGCGCGTTCACCGCCCGCGCGGACTCGGCGGCGCGAGCATCGGTGTGGACCCGCACGCCCGAGAAGTCATGTCCGAACCGCGGCTCCATGAACCCGCGCGTTCTGGCGTCCAGCGGTTGCCCGGAGGAGCGGAGGACGTCGTGCACGATGCCGGGGGCC
>CAZJYH010000125.1:0-10222 GCA_964549365.1 uncultured Alphaproteobacteria bacterium | reverse complement strand
TTTCGAGAATTCCCTTCATTAAGCTAGTCGCAAATGGGCGAACATCGGGCTGAAGGGAACGAGCACGATCGGCCGCGTGCTGGTGGATCCGTCGAACTCGAATCGTCTCTTCGTGGCGGCGATGGGGGATCTCTATCGTCCCGGAAAGGAACGCGGCCTTTACCTCAGTACCGATCGCGGCGCCACATGGCGTGGTGCGCTGACGCTCGGCGACAGCACCGGATGCATCGACGTGATCATCGACTCCACGATGCCGTCCATCATCTATGCGTTGATGTGGCAGCGCGTCGCCTCGCCCGGCATCACGATCTACGGTGGCCGCGAGAGCGGCGTGTATCGCTCCACCGATGCGGGCGCAACGTGGGCGAAGATTGCCGGCGGCCTGCCCACCGGAAGCGTCGGGCGCGTTGCGCTTGCGTTCGCCCCGTCGTTGCCGACGCGCGTGTACGCAACCTTCACGGACGTGCTGGGCTCGTTCACGAATCTGTATCGCAGCAACGATCGGGGCCTTACGTGGACGGCGGTGGACGAGGCGCGTTACACGGGGGTGATCAACTGCAACGATTACGGCTGGTGGTTCGGGCAGATACGTGTTTCGCCCGCGAACCCGAACGTGATCTACATGCTCGGCGTTTCGCTCGCGCGTTCCGACGATGCGGGGCGCAACTGGCTCCACGTGGACGAGAATCTGCACGCGGACAACCATGCGCTGCTGATCGATCCGGCCGAGCCGTCGTCCCTCGTCATCGGCAACGACGGCGGAGTATACTTCTCCGAGAACGCGGGCGCGACATGGTGGAAATCTCCCTCGATGCCGTTGACGCAGGCGTATCACTGCACCGTCGACCCGTCGAACCCGCTGCGCGTCTATTGCGGCACGCAGGACAACCGGACTCTTCGCACGATCACCGGCTCCGTCGATGACTGGAGCATCATACTGGAGGGGGATGGCTTCGAGGTGCAGGTGGATCCGACGAACTCCGCGGTGATCTATGCGGAGTCGCAGAACGGCAACCTGCATCGAAGCGTCGACGACGGGGCGCACATGACGCCGATCCGGCCGGTCGGCAACGGACAGGATCGGAGCAACTGGAACACGCCGTTCCTGCTCGATCCCCTCGAACCGTCGCGGTTGTATTTCGGCACCAACCGACTCTATGTGTCGTTGAATCGGGGGGATGCCTGGTTCGCCACGAGCGATGATCTGACGCGCGGAGGCATCGGCATGCGCTACGGGACGATCACGACGATCGCGGTGGCGCCGTCGGACACGCGGGTCATCTATGTCGGTACCGACGACGGCCTCGCCTGGGTGTCGCTCGACCGCGGCGCGCATTGGGGGCGCATCACGACAGGCCTGCCGAACCGATGGGTGACGCGCATCGTCGCCGATCCTCTCGACGCCTCGATCGCGTACATCACGTTCTCCGGGTTCGGCAACGGCACATACCAGCCGCATGTGCTGCGCACGACGAACAACGGCACGACGTGGACGGACATCTCGGGGAATCTGCCGGAGGTACCGGTGAACGATCTCATGGTCGATCCGGCGAACCGCGCACGGCTGTATCTGGCAACCGATCTCGGCGTTTACACCACGGCGTATCCGAACACCGACGGCTGGCGTCCGGTTGCCTCCGGGTTGCCGAGGGTTGCGGTCATGGATCTCGCGCTTCATGGTCCAACGCGCCGCCTGTACGCGGGGACGTTCGGACGGTCGTTGTACGCGTACAATCTCGACAACCTCGAGGGCGTTGCCGACGGGGAAGCGGCCGTTGAGCGCCCCGTGTTCGTCGCGGTGGGTCCGAACCCGTTTGTCGGCTCGGCGCGGATGCGGTGGCAGGTTCCACCCGGATCCGGCCCGTCGACGGTGGAGATCTTCAACCTCTCCGGTGATCCGGTGCGGCGCTACACCGGGGATGCTCTTGCCGGAACGAGCGGTGTGCTTGTTTGGGACGGTCGCGCGGCGGACGGCGGCCGGCTTCCGGCGGGCGCCTATCTTGCCCGGCTTCGGGCCGGGGCCACGTCGGCCGTTCTGATGTTGGTGCTCGCGCGATAGCGAAGCCGTGCGCCGACGACGATCGACGATGGGGGTACGATTGGGGACGATGTGGTGAACGGGCCCGCGACGGTGTCGTCGGGAGCGGGAACGGCTGTATATTCGTGACAACAAGTACAACGGCCCGTGCACCACGGCCGACGCGCACGTGCGCCCCTCGACGGGCACATGCGCGGGTCCGCTCTACTGCTTCGGCATCGTCCCCGGCACTATGCTCTTCGGTTCGGCCCCTTCAATTACGCGAGCGATCGTCGCGGCGCTGCTGCTGATCGTGGCCTCCAGCCTCCCGAGCGCGGCACAGGGGACGCGTGGCAAGGAGTTCTGGGGGGGCTTCATGTACAACATCAATCCGGACGGAGAGCTTCCCGATCTCCTCCTGTTCGTGACCTCGCCCGTCAATACCACCGGCGTCCTTCAGATTCCTCGCGCAGGCCTCACGCAGAACTTCGGCGTTCCCGCGAACGTCGGCACGTTGATTCGTGTTCCGGCCGCCTTCGCCATGTCGCTCGGCTCCGAGGGGGTGGAAAACAAGGCATTCCGGGTGGTGACGCTCGACACGGCGGAGGTGTATGCGCTGAACTACCTGCCCAAGACGGCCGATGCGTCGATCGTGATGGCGGTGGAGGCGCTGGGGACGGAATACCTGGCGATCACGTACAACGCAAGCCCGCGCGCGAACGGGACGAATCCGGCGGAGTTCATCGTGATCGCGGTGGAGGACAGCACGCTGGTGGAGATCACCCCGACCAACTCGACGCGTGGTGGGAAGGTGAGGGGGGTGCCGTTTTCGATCCTGCTCAACGCCGGGCAGGTGTTCCAGGTGCAATCCGACAGCGACCTGACCGGTACGCGGGTTCGATCGTTGAACGGCAGGCGCTTCGCGTTCGTCAGCGGATCGGCCGGGCCGAACATTCCGGAGGGAGTGCCGAGCACCGACCACTGCTACGAGCAACTGCTTCCGACCGAGCGCTGGGGCACCTACTTCATCGCCGTTCCGCTGTTGACGCGATACGGCGACACGTACCGAGTGGTGGCGGGAACGGACAACACAACGATCAATGTGGACGGCATGGCACCGTTCACGCTGAACGCGGGGGAGTACCGGGAGTTCGTGGTGAAGGAGCCGAGCGTGATTCGTTCGGACAAGACGATCGAGGTGGCGCAGTTCTCCAACAGCAGCGCCTTCGATTTCGTGACCGCCGCCGATCCGGCGATGACGATGCTCAGCCCGGCGGACTTCGTGCGGCATGAGATCACGTTCGAGTGTTTCCCGAAGGCGAACCTGCAGCGCCACTACGTGAACATCGTGACGCTGAACGTGGCATTGGATCAGATCACGTTGGACGGCGTACCGATTGCGTCGAGTTTTCAACCGGTCCCCGGCGATCCCTACTACGCCTATGCCCGCATCGTGGTGAGTGCCGGAAGCCATCATCTCTCGTCGCTGTGGGGAATGAACGCATATGTCTACGGTTACGGCGACGCCGAGGCCTATCTCTACAACACCGGTTCGGACAATCTGAGTCCCTGCCCGGGCCCCGCGATCAGGGCGTTGGGAGATACGGTGTTCTGCCGGGGGGACAGCGTGATTCTCGATGCCGGGCCCGGCTACAAGACGTACCTGTGGTCGAACGGCGCCACGACGCAGCAGATCAGTGCAACGGCCGACGGGTTCTACTCGGTGATCACGCTCGACACGAACGGCTGCCGACGGCCGTCGCGCCCGGTGCACGTGACGGTGCATGACCCGCCGAGCGTTGCGATCGCGTCGAACCCGGATGTCCCGATCTGCCCCTGCGACAGTGCCATCCTTGCGGCTCCTCCCGGGATGCTGCGCTATCGCTGGACCACGGGCGACACCACGGAGCGGATCGTTGCCCATACTGCCGGCACGTACGGCGTCAGCGTGACGAACGGCTTCGGATGTGTCGACTCCGCAACAACCACCGTGGCGGTGCGGAACGTGCAGCCCACCGTTGCCGTAGGGGCGGCCGGCGCCCGTTCCGGAAGTCTCGTGAGCCTGCCGATCTACATCGTCAACTCCGCAGATGTGGTGCAATGCGGGCTGCGGGAATTCACGACGTCGGTGCAATACAACGGCAGCGTGCTGCACTTCGCCGGAGTCGAGGGCGCAACGGTGATCTCCGACACGTGGGCCGGAGCTTCCGGCATGATGCGGGAGCTGACGATCAGCGGCGTCCGCGGTGGTGATACGCTGGCGCGCCTGCAGTTCACCGCGGCGCTCGGCGACACCGAGACGACGGCCGTGCTGATGGGAGCGTTCCGCTGGGATCGTTGCGCGGTTGTCCGCACCGATGTGCAGAGCGGAACGTTTGTGCTGCTGGACATCTGCCGCGTCGGCTCGCCGCGCCTGATCGACCTGAACGGCGGCACGCGCCTGAAGCGCGCGTATCCGAATCCCGCCCGGCGGGATATGACGGTCGAGTACGACGTGGGGGAGAAGGGGCGATGCGAGCTGTTCGTCACGGACCTTCTGGGCCGACGCGTGCTGCAACTTGCCGATGCGGAGATGGTTCCCGGCGCGTACGCCGCGCGCCTGGAGTCGGCGGGTCTGCCGGTCGGCGCATACATCTGCGTGCTTGCCACTCCACACGAACGCGTGACGGCGATGATCCACGTGATGCGCTGAGCGTCAACGCAAGCGGGCCCCGGAAATCCGAAGCCCGCTCGCGTTCCTCATCAACGTCGTCGTATCCTGTTCATCGTTGGTCGTCGTCGACGTTCTATTCGGGTGTTGCCTGTTGCCTGCGTCCGGAACGACGGCACTGCACCGGCTCGAAGGACGCGGAGCCGTCGGCTCAACGCTCCCCGCCTCTGGCCGTCCGTTGCAGACCCGACACCCCACGCTTCCCGTAGTTCGCCGAACACTACGGCAGCACGCTCCCCGCTCACCGCCCCGCAAGTTTCTTGCTTTGTTCGACCAGCGTGATGAACTCCGCGCGGTAGCCCTCCTTGTCGGTCCCCTTGGCGGCCGTCGCCATCGCCAACACGTCGTCGTATGTGATCGTTCCCTTGAACGGCGAATCGCGCAGCAGCATTCCCCAACCGGCCACCGCAGCCGCGAACTGCAGGTTCGTCGACGCCGAAGCCATCAGCCGCCGGCCCCCGACCTTGACGGACATCTCGATCAGCTTGCTGACGGTGTCCCGCGGCGCCTTGTAGCGGAGTTTCACGGTCATCAGTTCGTTCGAGGCCGATGCGTTCGGCACCATGCGCGTCGTCTGGTACTTGAGCGGGTCGACGGACGAGACCTCGACAGCGCCGTCGGCCGGGACGATCTCGTAGAGTGCGGTCACGGAGTGCCCCGCGCCGATCTCGCCGGCGTCCTTCCGGTCATCGTTGAAATCTTCCGCCTTCATCATCCTGTTCTCGTAGCCGATCAGTCGATAGGCCTTCACGTTGGCCGGGTTGAACTCCGTCTGAATCTTCACATCCTTGGCGATCGCGAACATCGTTGCGCCGAGCTCCTGTACGAACACCTTGCGAGCCTCGGCGTAGCCGTCGATGTAGGCGTAGTTGCCGTTCCCCTTGTCGGCCAGTTGTTCCATGCGCGAGTCCTTGTAGTTCCCGGTGCCGAAGCCGAGCACGGTCAGGTACACGCCGCCCGCGCGCTTCGCTTCGATCATGCGCACAAGCTCGGCGTCGCTGGAGACTCCCACGTTGAAATCGCCGTCGGTGGCGAGGATGACGCGGTTGTTCCCTCCCGCGATGAGGTTCTTCCGTGCGGTCTCGTAGGCGAGCTGAATGCCCGCGCCCCCCGCGGTGGAGCCGCCCGCTTCGAGGCGGTCGATCGCGTCCATGATCGTCCGCTTCTCCGCACCCGAGGTCGGCGGCAGCACCAGCCCGGCGTTGCCGGCGTAGACGACGATCGAAACGCGGTCGCGCTCACGCAGCTCGCCCACCAACATGCGGAAGGCCTTCTTCAGCAGCGGCAGCTTGTTGGCGTCCTGCATCGACCCGGAGACATCGATCAGGAAGACGATGTTGCTGGCCGGGATGTCGCCCATCGGGATGCGCCGCCCCTGCAGCCCGATCTGCACAAGCTTGTGCGTCGGAGCCCACGGACAGTCGGCCACCTCGGTCGTCACCGTGAACGGATCGCCCCCCTTCGGTTGGGGATAATCGTAGGTGAAGTAGTTCACCAGCTCCTCGATGCGCACCGCATCCTGCGGCGGCTTGCTCCCGTTCGTGAGGAACCGGCGCACGTTGCTGTAGGATGCACGGTCGACGTCGATCGAGAAGGTCGAGAGCGGGTTGCGATCGGCGGTGAGGAACTCGTTGTCGTCGATGCGGCTGTAGTTCTCGGTGTTGTGGGCCACATCCGGTTCATACCGCATGCCGTCGCCGAAGTAGCCGCGCGGACGGTTTACCGCCGTCTTCGTCGGCTCCGGTGTACTCACCGTCTTCTCCTCGTCCTCGCCGGTCGGAACATCGTTCACGTCGAGCGGCGTCTCGCGCGTTGTCGATGTCGTGTTCGTGGTGTGTGTCGCGCTGCCGTCTCGCGTCGTGCTGCCGCCGCCGCCGCACGATGCCGCCAGGAGTGTTGCCGCGAGTGCGAGCGTTGCCCCCATCGCCGTGGTCCATCTGTTGGTCTGCATGACGAGCCTTCCTTCGGTGTTGGTCGATGCCTGTTCGTCCCATTGCGTCCACGACCGGCGCGTTCACCGGTCCCACTACGGACGCGCCCCCGAAGGTTTGTAACCATGCCGTCAAGCTCGACCGCAGTGGCATGTCGTGCGCACGTCATGTCGTGCGCGCGTCACTTGCCGAACGGATTGTCGGCGAAGCGGAACGAGAGCGCAAAGAACGGGTTGGCGCCGTACACGTCGCGTCGAAGCTGAGCGGCATTGAGGTCCTCGAACACGCGGTCCCCCTCGGCGTATCGTCAGTCGAGTCGTGCGATCGTGTGCACCGCCGCGCCGAGTGCGATGGTGATGTTCTGATTGAAGGTGATCGAGACGCCCAACATGGCGGCCGGGCTCTTCAGGTCCAGACCGAGCCCGCCGACGGCGCTGAACGACCAAACCTCGAGCTCGTCGTCGTGCGGGAGCCAGTGGAACAACAGCGTGGGGATGAGGCGCAACGGCGCGCGGGCGTACCCGCGCCGAATCACGTAGCTGCGGCCGGTATCGCGTCGTGCGGTGTACTCCTCGTCCTGCATCACCATCACCGGGAACGCGAAACCGAAGGAGATGCGCCACGCGCCGCGCGCCGGTGTTGTGAAATGGGTGGTCCACGTCTGCTCCGTTCCGCCGACGATGCCTCGAACCACCACGGCCAGCCGCTGCCCGGGCCGGAGAATCGGAGCGCTCGCGATGCCGAGTTCGATCGAGGAAGACGGCATCCCCGCGCGCGGCGGTGCGGCCGTTGCGCCGGACGTAGCGTCTCCGGCCGAGCCGAATACGGAGCCGGTGCGCGGAGTATCGGCGGGTCGGCGGTCCAGTCGCAGCGCGGCCGGGCCGCCCACGCCGTCGGCCACCGTCGTGGAGCCGAGCGTGAACGTCGGCAACTCCAGGTTGTCGACCTGCATCGCGATGTCGTACGCGGTGGACGGGGAGCAGTTGACGAGGCTCACGGCGATGACGGTGGGTCCGCGAATATCGAGCGTGCGCACGACCGTCGTCCCTTCGCGTTGTGCCGTGAGGTCGATCGCGACCGGCACGACCGGCGTGCCGCCATAGGCGACGTGTGAAAGAAGCGCTGCGATGTGGGGGACCAGAACGAGGCGTAGGGAACACATGATGTTCCTCCGATAACGATGGCATCAAGCCGGTGAGATCATCCCGCTCGTCGTTGCGATTCCGTCCGGGCGGGGTTCGGCTGCGATCGCTCAAGAACATACAGCCGGACGATGCGATGGTTACACGAGGCGATGGATCGGCGATGCGCCGGCTGTGCGATGCGATTGCCGTTCGATACGCTCGGCCCACCGGGTCGATCTCAAGCGGCCGTGGCGTGGTGAGTTTTTCGTCATCCCGCACGCCGTCTGTTACGCGGCCTGCGCGGCAACGTCGTTCACCCCAGAGAACGCATGCGTCGGCAATGAACCGATTCCACAACCAATGAGACAGGTGAACAGATGACTCGAACGATGTCTACGATCTCCCATGCCGGGCTGCTGCTGCTCATCATGACGCTGCACGCGCTGGGCGAGACCACGCAGCCCGCAAAGATCTACCTGATCGGCTCCACGCTCATCCGAAGCACGCCCACGGCCGATATCCGCTTCTACAACATCGCGAACCCGAGCCGTCCCGTTGCCGGGGCGCGTATCGTGATGCCGGGCAACCACGACGTCGCCGTGGTGGAGAACTATCTCTACGCCGACAACAACAATGATCTGGTGATCTTCAACATGACGAACCGCGCGAAGCCGGTTGCGGTGGATACCATCCGTGGTGTGTTCAACGTGTATCCGACGTACGGTCTTGCTGGTGAGTGGGCGGTCGACGACGCTTCCGGCCTGCGGATGGAGCGTTCGCTCGGCGCATCGGACCGTGGGGCGCGCACGGGAACCGGGGGCTCGCCTGCACGGTTCGCGGTGGTGGGGAACTATCTCTACTGCATCGACTTCAACAGCCTGAAGGTCTTCGACATCACCGACCCGTGGCGACCGCAGTACAGGAACACCGTCAGCGTCGGAGCCTCCATCGAGACGCTCTTCCCGGACAAGGACAATCTGTTCATCGGTGGCCGGTTCGGCATGTACATCTTCGACGCGACGAACCCCGAGGTGCCGGTCTGGCGCTCGCAGTTCACGCACATCCGCAGCTGCGATCCGGTTGTGGTGGAAGGGGAGCGTGCCTACGTGACGCTGAGCGGCGGACGGCCATGCGGCGGCGCGCAGAACGAGCGCGATATTCTGGACATCGCGAATCTGAACGCTCCGCGCCTGCTCCGTACCGTGGCAATGAGCGGTCCGTACGGACTGGCCGTGCCGGGAGATGTGGTGGTGGTCTGCGACGGCGAGTCCGGCATCATGGTAATGAGCACCGCCGATCCCGCCAACCCGGTGACCATCGGATATGTGCGGGGGATCGTGCCGTACGACATCATCCTCGACGGCGATCTGATGGTGGTGACGGCGAAGGACGGGCTGTTGCTGTACGACGCGCACGACCTTGCGCGGCCGCGCCTCTACGGTCGGTTGGAGGCGTAGGCTGCGGTGCCTGCGGCGATGGCCCAACGGGCCCGCGCGTGTTCCCTGTTACACGCGCGGGCTCGCGTGTCTCTGGCTGGGCGGATATGGGCGCAGACTTCGAGCGCGTCATCAGGTTCCGCACGTTTCGTTCATATCGGACCATCCACGCGAGGGCAATCATGCGACGATCGTCACTACTCTGCCTCCTCTTCCTGCTCCTCTTCTCGCTGGGATATCGTACCGGCGTCGACAGCGACGAGATCTCCAAGATCTATCTCGTCGGCTCCACGCTGATCCGTACGACGCCAGGCACCGGCATCCGCCTCTACGATCTTTCGAATCCGAGCGCTCCCCGGCAGCGGGGTTCGGTGGCGGTACCGGGGGCAAACGACGTTGCGGTGATGGAGCACTACATGTACGCCGACGATGGTCTGAACCTGGTGATCTACGACATTGCGGATATCGCGAACCCGCGCGCCCTGGACACGATCGGCAGTGCGTTCACATTTTACCCGCGGCAGTACTACGAGACCTCGATCGACGAGACGAGCGGTGGAAGGTCCGGCTGCGGTGCCTGTTCGATGTCGGAGCCGTCGGCCGCGCCCACCACCGCCGATGCCGGGGGGGCCGGAAAGGCGGGATCGCTCGCACGCTTCGCGATCGCGGGGCACTATCTCTACTGCATCGACAACTACACGCTCCGTGCCTTCGATATCTCGGATCCCGCGCGGCCGCAGTACAAGAACTCCGTGAACGTCGGATGGCAGATCGAGACCTTGTTTCCGCACGACGGCAAGCTCTTCATCGGCGGCCGCGACGGAATGTATGTCTACTCGCTCGCCGACGATGACAGTCCCGCGCCTGCCGGGGAGTTCCGACACCCGCGCCGCTGCGATCCCGTCGTGGTGGAAGGGAAGTATGCCTACGTGACCCTGCGTTCCGGCGGGACGTGCGGCGGCAACGACAATCAGATGGACATTCTCGATATCACGAACGTCGCC
>CAZJYH010000124.1:6880-10277 GCA_964549365.1 uncultured Alphaproteobacteria bacterium | reverse complement strand
GGGTAGGGCCAAGCGACGGGCCGGTTGCGTGGGGATGGCGTGGCGATCTCCGCCGGCGCGTGGAAGCGGCCCAGCCAAGCGTTCGGCTGCGCGGCGGCCGCCGCGGAGAACGCCGACCACAGCGCCGCCGAGATACAAAAGGCGACGCGCCGAGTTCAGCGCGACGCCGGAAATCATCCACATCACAAATGTTTGCCATGCACGCAGCGCGTTATGTCCGGGGAGGCGGCTGCATACGCCCGGGCTCATCCTCGCGCGCATCCGCTCAGTGACTCCTGTACATGCGGCGCGACGGGAACGCGACGTACGGAGCCCTGTCCCCGCGAGATCCCACCACCACACGAGGATCACCAGGCATGCAGCGCCGCCGAGATCACCGCCGCCGAGATCACCTCCGACTCCGGATCGCAGAGACTCGTCGGCGCGGCTACGAATGTCGGCAGTCCGTCCACCCGCTCGCCGGCCGGACCGCCGTCGAACCCGGGGTCCATCGCCCAGAACCCCGGCGCGTCGGTGACGCCGTGACCGTTCAGGATAACGGCAGGCACGCCGTCGCGGCCGCACCTCGGCTCCGCATGTCCCTCCACCGATACCGGGTGAAACTACACCGGTTCCTTTCAGAGCAGGATCTCCTTTATCCAATACTCCGTTCAGTTGAGCGAATACGGGCTCGATGCGCGGCAACCGGCGCAGCGCATGATGAGGATATTCCAGGGAAAATGCCGGGAGGGGAACGGCGGGATTAGTTCGAACATAAATCGCGCGGGGTTGCACGGCGAGCACATGATTGGGTACCCCGGCGATCGAATCGGCATATGTTCGCGCGGGCAACGACCCGTCGGAACGATGATCGCGTCCAATTGTGCGGTTGGTGACGCCGCCTGCGAGGAACGATCCTGTGATTCCGATGAAAACAACGGACACGATCGCCCACGCAACAACAACGCGTGCAGCGTTTGCCCCCTACCCAACCTTGTCCCACTTTCGCGCCACCACTTCGAGCTTCCCCGCGTCGGCGATATATCGCTCGAAATACCCGCAGTCGGTGCAGATATAGTCGTCTGTCTTCGAGATCTGGGTCATCGCGGACGTACGCACATAAATGCCCGCGCCATCGATGTCGATCCCCTCACGCTTCGTGTAGACGTTGGTCGAGGCGCATCGTGGGCAGGTTCCGTTCTTCATGATCGATCTCCGTCGGTGGGTACAATGTGAAGTCTGCGGGGCCGGCTCGTGTTGCGCCGGAGTTGATTCTTGTGGGGCCGCGGTTGCACCGGAGCGTCCGTGCGTTCCGAGCAAAAGCCGGCCGCGGAGTCAACTCCGCGCAAACACCGCGGGGACCGGCGGCGCCTCTTCCCGCACGAGGCGTCCGGAGTAAAACTCCGGACGAACAGCACAACGCCGGATGAACAGCACAACGCTCGACGAACAGGGCGCCTCTTCCCGCACGAGGCGTCCGGAGTAAAACGCCGGACGAACAGGGCAACGCCGGACGAACAGCACAACGCCCGACGAACAGGGCGCCTCTTCCCGCACGAGGCGTCCGGAGTACAACTCCGGACGAACAGCGCAACGCCGGATGAACAGGGCAACGGCCGACGAACAGGGCGCCTCTTCCCGCACGAGGCGTCCGGAGTAAAACGCCCGACGAACAGCACAACGCCCGACGAACAGGGCGCCTCTTCCCGCACGAGGCGTCCGGAGTACAACTCCGGACGAACAGCACAACGCCGGATGAACAGCGCAACGCCGGATGAACACGCCGCTCCGCGCGAACATTCGTTCCCCGGGAGTTGTACTCCCGGCGCATTGACGATCCTACGTCGCAGACATCCCCCCCTACCAGTTGACCCGCGCAGACATGATGTCGTGCACGCTGGTGCTCGCGGTGTTGTGCCCTTCCACCACATTGTATGCGCCTCCGACCGGCCGCCAGGCGAGGATATGGTCCAGTTGATTGCTGAGACCACCGAAGTTATTAAGCGGCCGATATCCGGCCGGAGGCGGGTACGCCGCCGCAAGTCCGGCCGCGGTGACGTTCAGATCTCCGGCAATGATGACGATGTGCACCGGCCCCCCGGCCACGGCCGCCGGTGCCTGTATGAGCTGGCTGCTGTCGAGCGCGATGAACGCGTCGATCAGCGCGCCCCCCGGCATCGCGCCGACGATGATCGGAAGCAGGGATGGGCCGCGCGGCGCGTGCCATGTGATCAGGAGCACGGTGCTCCCCGCGACGGTCAGCACCGTGTAGGCGGGGGGGGCGATTCAACACGTCCACTCTGCCGGGGAGCGGGTGGATATGCGCCCCGTAATTCGGATCGGCGGCATAGTTGTACAGCGTGAGCGGCACCACCACGGCGGCCGCGGCGTTGCGCGTGGCGCAGATATATCCCGCCCCGCCGCCGCCGGGCTGCTCGGCCAGGTGATGCATGGTATATCCGGCCAGCCCGCCGAGGTGTGCCGAGATGGCCCCACCCGGACCGTTCTGCGCCTCTTGAATGAGGTAGACGTCCACGTTGGGATTCGCGGGATACATGGGAGCGAGGATGCCCGGAATGGCTCCTATCTCACCGGCCTTGACGAGATTCTCTCCGGTACTGTTCCAGGTCACGATTCGAAGGTCGGGCATGCGTTGGGTGGATCGTTATGTGAGGGATCGCCTGCGTAGGAAACAGACCGGGCGTACAGACCGGGCGTTCGGTCGGCGCAACAGGAGCGAACCGGGCACGCCGGCATCCCGAAACTCGCCGCGCGTGACGCTTCGGATCCGCCGCCGACATTGCCCCGGCGTTGAGCCCCTCGCCGACGTGAGTGCCTGCCGCACCTACGGCGCTTGAAATCCGACGATCCACGCGGGACGCTCTCCGACGTCCTTCATGAGTCGCCGAACAACGCGGGGGACATGCCCCCCTACAGTTTGTCCTTGATCGACGCGCAGAAGTCGATGAACTCCTTCTGCCGTATGATTTCCGGGTCCCACGCAAACCCCATCTCGATCAGGTCCAGCGATTCCTTGATCACGGCCCCCTCCTTCCCCTCCTCCTTCGCGAGGATGAACGCGCTGTCGGAGATGGCGAGCGAGCTGTCGATGTTGTGGCTGACCACGATGAACGTGTTGTCCTCGTGCATGTTGGAGATCTTCAGCAGCAGCTGCTTCACCTTGTCCACCATGATCACATCCAGCCCCGAGAACGGCTCGTCGAGCAGGATGAAGCGGTTGCCGTTCAGGATCTGCTGGATGATGCTGACGCGCTGACGCTGCCCCCCGGAGAGCTGCTGCGGATACTTCTTCAGGTGCTCGGTCAGGGAAAACTCGCCGGCATATTCCTTGATGATCGACTCGATCGAGCCGGAGAGCTTCGCGGGGCTGCGCTCGAGCGCCAACCGAAGATTGTCG
>CAZJYH010000124.1:4849-6870 GCA_964549365.1 uncultured Alphaproteobacteria bacterium | reverse complement strand
GAACAGGATGTAGTTCTGATACACCACCCCCACGTCCCCGGCGCGCACCGGATGCTGGTCGTGGTCGATCAACACCGTCCCGGCGGTCGGCTTCACAAGGCCGGCAAGGATGCGGAACAGACAGGTCTTGCCGATGCCGCTTCGCCCCACCAGCGAAACGATCTGCCCCTGCGTCACTTCGCGTCGAACGATGTTGTGGATCTCGAAGGAGATATCCCGGAGAATCAACGCGTCGTATCGCAGCGCGACGTTGCTGACCTTCAGGAGAAGCTCCTTCTTCTCGTACTGTTTGACTGCCATCAGTTGAGGATTTGAAGCTTCGTGTGAGGGAAGAGCCAGCCGCGGATCAGCCCGAGCAGGTAGTCGAAGAGGACGCCGAGCGCGAAGATGATCACCAGGATCGCGAACGCGTTGTCGATGTTGATGAACTTGTTGGACTTGATCAGCATGGTGCCGAGCCCCCCTTCCGACATGCTGATCCCCTCCACCGTCGTGATCATGATCCACGCGATGGCGAAGTTCTGCCGGATCACCTCGATCACCATGTCGAAGCGGCCGATCACCACCACCTCCAGCAGCGTACGCCACGTGTTCATCCGGAGCGTGCGGCACGCCTCGTACTCCTGCACGTTGATCGCGTCGATCACCGACAAGAGCGAGGTGACGAAGAACGGGACGATGCCGAAGATCAGCAGGCTGAGCTTCAGGTTGTGGCCGTTGCTGGTGATGAGCGTGAAGAAGAAGATCAGACCGGTGAGCGTGAGATACCGGCACTTGATCACGAACTCGGCGATCGGCTTGAAGACCGGGATCAGCGAGAGATACGCGACCAGCAGCGCGATCGCGATCGAGATGCCCATCCCCTCGGCGATCAACGCGAGGCTCTGCACCAGGTTGGCGTAGAAATAATCACTGCCGAGAATCTTGCCGGTTGCGGCCACCACGCGCTCGGGCGTCGGGATCAGCTCTCCGGCCGAGACCTGCCATATCACCAGCACGATCGCCGCCTCGACGAGCGCGAGGATCAGGAACGTGCGTTTGTTGATGACCGTCAGCGGAGCGAACAGGCGCTGAATCGTTGTGAGCATACGATAACCTGGGTAAAGACAGACCTGATGGAAACGCGTTCCATCAGGTCCGGGGAACATTCCGTTCGAGCTTCACCGCGCCGGATGCACTACTGCCCCAGCGCAATCTGCACGCGCCGGTTCTGCGCGCGGCCTGCATCGGACTTGTTGTCACCGATCGGCTTGGTTGCGCCGTATCCCTGCGACTCGATGCGGTTCTCCGGCAGCCCCTTCTTGATGAGGTACTGTTTCACCGCCAGCGCGCGCGCCTCCGAGAGCTTCTGATTCGCCGCCGCCGAGCCGACGTCGTCGGTGTGGCCGGAAACGCCCACCTTCAACCCCTCGGCAACGATCGCGCTCTTCAGGATCTCGTCGAGCACCGCGTACGACTCCGGCTTCACCACGTCGCTGCCGGTTTCGAACTGGATCTGGTACGACTTCGACGACACCTCGTTCGTCATCTGCGCCGCATACGTCTGCTTCAGCGCCTCGCCGGTCAACAGCTCCGGGTGATTGGAGATCACCGAGAGCAGGAAGGACTTGTCCACCACCTTCGCGTACGCGGGATAGGTCGGCATCAGCTCCGGGTACATCTTCGAGAGGATGTCGCCGAACGTGGTGTAGACCACCTTGTAGCGATCGACGCCGTCCTTTCCGAGGCCGAACGTGTTGGCGGCATCCTGCAGGTTGAAGGCCATCGAGCCGCCGAGTGCCACCTCCGCGCCGGTGCGGTCGCGCTCGGTGAGGCCGTTGTAGTACTTCAGCCAGTAGGCGGCATCCTGCTCGTTGTACACCTTGGCCGAGACCTTGGCCGCGAACGCCTTCGCGTCGTTGAACGAGCGGACCTGATCGCCGGCCTGCGCCAGCGCCATGATCAGGTTCTCGATATCGGTCCGATGATCGTTGGCGAACTTCTTGATCGTGATCGTGATGTTCGGCATCTGCGAGGCGTAC
>CAZJYH010000124.1:0-4839 GCA_964549365.1 uncultured Alphaproteobacteria bacterium | reverse complement strand
AGAGGCGATCGTCACCAGCCCACCCTTCTTCTTCGCCACGTTCACGTCGCCCGGCGTCCAGGTGGCCACGCCGTCCACCCCGACGGTCGTATCCTGGCTGATCTTCTTGCCGTCCTTGATGAACGCGCGCTTCTCCTTGTAGTCGGTGATGTACTTGTTCGGCGCGTCGAGGAAATCGTTCGCGGCGATCAGGTTGATGGCCGTCGGGTCGTACGTGGTCTCGTCCGGATTCACCTTCAGGCTGTTGTCGCCGGCCCACTTCAGCAGGATGTTCATGTCACCGTCGCGGAGCACGCAGGCAACGGTCTTGCCGAGAGCGGCGCGCGGGTTGCGCTTCCACTCGGCCGGCCCCATCACCTTGTCCTCGCCGTAGGACTTCCCCATGGCGTAGAACGCGATCGGCTGGTACTCCGGGCCGAGCGGCTCCAGCTCCTTGGCCAGCGCCGCGAAGAACCCGGGCATGCCGTCGCCCATGTACGAGGCGAACACCCCCGGCGTCTCGGGGTTCGACTTGTAGTCCTGCGCGAACTTCACGATGTCGGCGATCGACTTGTTGCAATCGTCCTGACGGACGATCTCGATCTGCCGCTTCGCGGAGTCGATCAGGCTCCCCTTCGTGGTCACCGGTCCGCCGTTGGCGTACATCAGCGGGAACTGGCTGTTCCACGCCATCACCTCCCAGCGGATCTTGGTGCCGCCGTTGGCGACGGCCTCCTCGGTCGGAAGCGCGCGCATCACCGTGTTCGCGCCGGAGAGCGAGGCCTCCGGGGCATCCGGGAGCACCACGCGGCCTACCTCGGTGGACTGCTTCGCTGCCTGCGGGCGCTTGTCCCACCAGAGGACCTTCCCCGCGTAGATAATGCCGAGCACGACCACGATGAGTAGTGCCTTGCCCGACGTTTTCAACTTGACTGCCATAACCGATGTGTCTAGCTAGTGTATCGAGAGACGATCTTTTTTACTTCAACAGGTCGTTGTAATACGACGTGTCCACCTTCCCCGGATCGGGGCGCGAGGCCGGAACGGCCGGGGCCGACGAAGACGTCAGACGCAGCTCCGTATCGGGATCGAACGCTTCGAGCAGCTTCAACCCTTCCACCTCGTAGGTGGCGTTCTCCAGATCGATGGACTTCATGAAATCGGAGGAGTAGCTGATCGCCTTCTTCATGCTGCCGAGCTTCTTGGCGATATCCTCCTTCAGGTACTCCATCGACTGCTCCACCATCTGCTTCTTCTCGGGGTCCCCCTCGAAGATCTTCAGCGCGGAGGTGAGCGCCTTGTTGCCGGAGGTGACCGAGCGATAGAGATCCTTCTTCAGCTCCAGCTCGTTCTTGGCGTCCTCGATCAGGTAGGCGCTGTTCTTGTGCACCTTCGTGAGGTAGTCGCTGATCTTCGCCAGGTTGTCGCGAATGGGGGTCAACTGCTTGATGTACTCCTGCACGCGCGCGATCTGCCGCGACGCGTTGCCGAGCTCCGGCATCATGTTGTTCGCCTTGGCCGCCTGCGCCCGGCTCATCAGCTTGTGCATCTCCATCTCCTTCTCGCGGATCTTCTGATCGATCCCCTCCTTCTGCCCCTCCACCTCCACCGACTGCGCGTAGAGCTTGGCGCGCTGCAGCTCCATCTCCTTGATGTCGTCCTCGGCGATGATGAACGGATCCAGCTCGATCACCAGCCCCACGAGCTTCTTCATCAGAATCTCGTAGAGGTAAATCAGGCTGAGGCGCAGCTTCCGGTTGGTAACGCAGTAGAGGAAAATGCCGAGCGCAACCAGGGCGATCCCGAAGTTGACGGTGTTCCAGACGACGGCGGTGAGGATCGGCAGCAGGTAGTATCCCGCCACCACCAGCAACCCCAGCCCGATGAGCGTGCCGGCCTTGCCGCCGGGACGGTCCCAGTAGGATTTCAGCTTCTGTTCGGCGTTGGAATCCGCCGCGATTGTTTGGATGTCCATGAAGTGTCTCTGGAAATGGCGCTTACAGGTACGACTGAATCTTCTGGATGTCGGACTTGATCTTGGCGCTCATCGCGTTGCTCGCGATCTGATACGCGCTGCCGTTGATCTCGATCCGCTGCTGCTCGGCGCTCGCCTCCTTGTTGAGCGCGGCGATCTTCGTCTGATACTCCGTGATCTGCTTGGTGAGCTGTTGGATCTGGTCCGCGCTCTGCTTGATCCTGTTCTCGAGATCGGCAACGGTTCGCTTGCGCCCCTCCACCTCGCTCGCGTTCTTCTCCGCGATCGCCTGGTGGAACTGTGCGCTGTCCTTCTCGATCAGCGTGCCGTATACTCCCGCGCTCTCCAGAAGTTTCTCCTTGGTCATCCCCTGGATGCTGAGCGTAGCGAAGACCGCCGCCATGCGCGCGCGTTCATCCGCGATGTGGGCCTCCAGCGTCTCCATCATCTTGAAGAACTCGAAGTAGTCCGGGCCGGGGAGGTTCGCCCGCTCCAGCAGCGCGGAGAAATGCTTCTCGAACTTGTCGACATCCTCCTTGCTCAGCGAGCCGCCCCCCGGCACGGGCGCCTGCATCGGCATGGCCGCGGAAGGGGTCGGAATGGACATGGAAGGGGCGGGCGCCGCGGCCTGGTCGGGCGTATCCTCGAACTCCATGAACACGCCAAGAGCTTTCTTGAAGAACGATGACATTATGGTAGTCGGTAACGGAGAAGATGGGTTGGAGACTCGGCAGTATGACTCGATTGCGGTGAAATTACAGCCCGAAGGAGGATCTACCAAGCGGATTCACCCCGTGAGGCGGGGGGCGTCCTTGCGTCCTTCGGGTCTTCGCGGTGGGCTCGCCCCGGACGGTGGAGGGTGGGCGGTGGACGGGCGGGTAGCGAGTGGCGAGTAGCGAGTGTGGCGGCGCCTGTACACTTGGGTGTACGGGCCGTTGGCGGCAGGCGCCACGCTCGCGTTGAGGAGTAGCTCCCCAACTCGTCGTCCGCCAGGCCGGCGGCGCCCGCCTTCAGGAAGCGTTCGCGCAGCCGCGCGCGGTGGCCGTGGGAGTCGTGGGGGCATCATGCAGCAGGGCCCGTGCCGATATCGCCATAGTGTGGCCAACCAACGCCGACACGAGGCCTCACAAAAGCCCCCGGGCACGAAGACCAACCCTCCCCGTGCCCGGACATCATCTCCCTCCTACTCCTACTTCCGCAACGCCGGACGCATCACGGTCGGAACGCCGTTGATGCGCAGCGCCGGCATGTACACGCCGCTCGTCGAAGATCCCGATATATCGAGACCATGTCCGACATGCCGACACTCCAGCCGTGTAATGACGGCATCGACACGTGCACCGGATCGAGGCCCGCCCACAACGGCCGTACGTAGTTCCTGCGTAATCGCTCGAACATCGAGGCGCGCCATCTTGCTGCCGCTTCGCAACAACGGGGCACGGTCGGCAACAGCCGACGGCAAATGCCGACGACGGCAACGGAATGCACATCGTCGGCCCTGAGCCACCATCATTCCCAACATTTTTCAACTGGAGTATTTGACATGGCAACGCATCAATTCACCGTCAAGGCCAAGGAGAACAGCGTCAGCGGCGGCGTCCCGATGGACACCGGCATCGCATTGGCGCCGGGGCAGCTCCTCACCATCAGCGTCGCACCGAATGACACCTGGAGCGCGGGCGCCGATAACCGGACATCGAATGCGAACGGCCTGGGGAACCCGCTCGGCGGCAACTTCGGCACGTTCACGAAGAACGGTTCCACGTTTCTGTACGGAAGCCTGGTGGGAAGCATGGACGGCGGCAGGACGTTCTTTCCGGTCGGCACGCGGCTGGAGATGACGATCCTCGGCCCCGGCAAGTTGTCGCTCTTCTATTGGGACATCAACAACGCCGACAACTCGGGCTCCATCCTCGCAACCGTCACGTTGTACAAGGGGCCGGTGGTGTAACCTCGTTTGCCGATCATCGACGGCCGAAGACGCACGTTCGGCCGTCGATGCGGCTCCAACGAAACCCGGACGAACTGCGAAGCGCATCCATGCGGCATGCACGCGTGCATCAGGATGCACCACGGGGACGGCAATCGACGCTGGTCTCATAGAGCCGGCTCACGCACCGAAGCCGGACCGTGGCCGGGCCCACACCGCCATCGCCTTCTACTCTCCCCGCTGCAGGTCGCGCACGCGGTCCGTGTAGAGCATCTGGTGCCGCGTCTGGGCGTCGCTCCATGTGCGCGGGAACTCGTATTCGCCGCAGACGATCTCCTCGATCGCCGCACGCACCTGCCGCGCGCAGGTGTTCGGCCCGACGCGCCCCACGCCGGTGCCGAGCCCGGGGAACGCAACGGTCTCGACGTGCTCACGGATCGGTTCGCCCGCACGCTCGCCCGACTTGAAGACTCCCTCGCGCACCAGCAACAGTGCGGCGCGCGCCGCCAGGTATGGGTTCACCGTGTCGCTCAGGATCATCGGCACGCGCATAGTGGGGGCCGCGATGACGTACGGTATCGCGGCGTGATCGGTCGGGACGATCTCCGCGGCGCCGACGACGAGCTCGCCGAAATGGTGTTCACGAATCAGGTGCTGCAAACGCTCCTGGACGTGCCGGCCGAAGAAACGGCTGTAGATCATGTCGATCCCGCCGTCCATGAAGCCGAAGCTGTTGGCGGGGCTGACGACCGCGTCGACGGTCAGGTCCACAGCCGATCCGAAGGCCACGGAGACGAAATCGAAGCCGCCGCAGAACCGGCTCCATGCCTCGGCGAGCGATTCGTCGACAGCGGTCAGGATGATCTTCATGAGAATTGCTTTCGAGTTTTGGAACGGTGAATTTCAACCGTTGATCGCATCGGCCGTGATGATCTCGACGACGAGCAAACGGTTG
>CAZJYH010000123.1:1272-10319 GCA_964549365.1 uncultured Alphaproteobacteria bacterium | reverse complement strand
CGGCGGCGTTGTTCTGCGCCACCAACCAGGTAAGAACCGGTCCGCAGGCGTTCGAGATGTCCACGCGGATTCGGACGATCTGGAAGTCATGCCAATGACCGCATGCGGTGCGTGTGACGTAGTCGATCGTGAGCATGCAACCGCCGGTGTACCCCGGGATGGTCCCGTCGTTCGGGATGTTGACCTGCACCGAACTTGGTATGATCGCCCACTCGCTTTCGGGGCAGTCGGGTTTGCATGGTGTTGCCGGTTGCGCGAGCGCAACGCCGGCCGCGAAGAGAAGCCACGCCATGGCCGCGGCACAAATTCTTATCATACTCTCCTCCCTACATCAATTGAAATGGTGAAAACGGTACCGTAATTGACGGCACACAGTTGTATGTGAGGGGAAATTGCCTGTAAATATATTTGGCTGATGGGGGCGAATCAAGGTACCCCAATGAGTACCGGAGGTGGCGGATCCGGCGACACAAGCCGTCGGATCCGCAATAAAGGGCGGTTCGGATCGGAACGCGACAACTTCGAGTCATCGGCGCCCCACGCTGGCCGCTCAACGCATACGGCGCTACTCGCTCAACGCTCCCCGCAGCGCCGCGATCATCTCGTGCACATGCTCCGGCTCGAAGACGAGCGGCGGCACGAGGCGCACGACGGTGTCGCTGGTGGCGTTGGCGATCACGCGCAGATCGAGCATCGCGTCGACCACCGGCGCGGCCGGCACCGACAGCTCCAGCCCTGCCATGGCGCCGGCGCCGCGCACCTCGGTGATGATCCCGGGAAAGTCCGCCGCCACCGCGTGCAGTTCATTCATCATCAGCGCTCCCACCTCGCGCACCCGTTCGAGCAACCCCTCGCTCAGCACATCGAGCACCGCGCTCCCTGCCGCGCAGGCAACGGCGTTGCCGCCGAAGGTGGTCCCGTGCCGCCCGGCGCTCCACACCTCCGTGAGGCGCTCCGATACCAGGATGCATCCCAGCGGCAGCCCGCCGCCGATCCCCTTCGCCAGCGTCACGATGTCCGGCCGGACGTTGAAGTGCTCGCACGCGAGGAATGTGCCGGTGCGACCCGCGCCGGTCTGGATCTCATCCCCCACCAGCAGAAACCCGTGCTCCTCGCGCAGCTCCATCAGCGCCGCCACGAACTCCGGCGCGGCCCAGCGGATGCCCCCCTCGCCCTGCACGAACTCGATGAAGACGGCGCAGACGTCCGGGCCGATCGCCGCGCGCAGCGCCTCCACGTCGTTGAACGGGAGCACCTCGGCTGCCGGCAGGAACGGGCCCATCCCGTCCTTGTAGTGCGGCTTGTCCATGATCGAGAGCGCGCCGTAGGTGCGGCCGTGGAAGCCGCCGGTGAACCCGATCACGCGATCCTTCCCGTGCGGCGAGCCGAACGCGCGGGCCAGCTTGATCGCTCCCTCGGTGGCCTCGGTGCCGCTGTTGGTCAGGAACGCCTTGGCGTAGCCGACGGCGGCATGCAGCCGCTCGACGAAGGCGACCTGCGCGTCCTGATAGAAGTAGTTCGATACGTGCATGTAGCGCCGCGCCTGCTTCTCGATCGCCGCCACCACGCGCGGATGCGTGTGCCCCAGGGCGTTGACGGCGATGCCTCCCAGAAAATCCAGGTAGCGCGTGCCGTCCGCGGCATGGATGTACATCCCCTCGGCATGCTCCACCTCGATGGGAAGGCGCTTGTAGGTTTGCAGGATCAGTTCGTGCTCGCGATCGATCAGGGACATGGTGTCGGGTCCGGTTTCAAGGTGACGAGTTCCAGGTGAGAGGTTCAGCGGCCACGTTCCAAGTTTCAAGTTCAATGTTCCAAGTTGCGAGGCATCGCTCGGGGCGCCTCGTTCATCTGAGGCGCAGGCCTTCGCTCAGGATGAGTACCCGATGATCCCTGACGGGTCGAGGTCTGCGATCGGGATCTGCGACAGGATCTTCGCCCCCTGACCCTTCGGGATCTCCGACCGGAAGGGCGAAAGGTCATAGCCATGGGCGTGAGCCCGTGGAACGAACGCACGGTACGAACCAGGCTCGGAGCGGGCGACCGGCACCGGCCGAGGTTGGCGTGTCGCGTGAGCCGATGAAGCGGAGGGTATGCCGATCTCATCGATCCGCACGACAGACTCCGAAGCCACCCGCCGCACATGATGCAGAACGCCCCTCACCACGGATGTATTCGCGGCGAGGGGCGTGACTATCGCACCGAAGAGCCAACTACCGGTTCTTCTTCTTATGACGATTCTTGCGGAGTCTCTTCTTCCGCTTGTGCGTCGCCATCTTATGGCGCTTCCGCTTCTTGCCACACGGCATTGTTCGGCTCCTCGTTTGAAGGTTATGAGATCAGTTGAACTTTTTCAGGACCGCAAATATACGGAAACGTTCGGCGCAACTTCAAAACACGGGGCGAAGAAAAACGGCCCGGAGGTTGCGGCCTTTCGGCAGGCCGTCCCCGCGCCGCACGTAGGACGCAGGGCGTGAACGGTGCCGAAACGGACTATTGGCCGATCTGGGGGATCCCCTTCGACGTATCCGGTCGTTGTGCCTCACGCAGCAGCGAGAGCGCCACGCCCCCCTGGCGCGAGGTGGAATCGATCTCCACGGTGCGGCGCAGCCACACCATCAGGCTGTCGCGCTGTCGCTTGTTGAAGTACATGATCGCCATGTTGAACGCGGCCGGCTGGTAGTGCGGGTTTGCCTTCACCACCTGCTTCAGCTCCACGATCGCGCTGTCCACGCGTCCGGTGTTCGCCAGCGAGACGGCCATGTCGGTGCGGGCGTTCGTGTCGGCCGGGTTCGCCGCCAGGTACGCGCGGTACAGCGGCACTGCCTCGGCGTCGCGATTGACGTCGTAGTACAAGTTCGCCAGCGTCAGCTTCAGCGCGAGGTCCGTTGGGTTGGCGGCCACGCGCGCTTCCAGCTCCTTGATCTGCTGTGCCTGTTCCGGCGTCGGCCCGGCCGGGGCCCCCATCTGCGGGTGTCCCGGTGGGAGCTTGCCGCCGGTTGCCGCATCGGTCGCGGCTCCGCTGCCGGCGGCGGCCTGATCGTTGCGCGGATCGGGCGGGCCCTTCACCTCTTCCTTGCGGAAGAGCAGGAACGCCATGAAGCTGAGGATTATGACGGCGACCGCCGCCGTGATGTACGATCCCACTGCCGAAGGGGGCGAGGGGGGAGCCGGCGTCGTTACGGCCGACGCGTCCTGTTGATTGTCCTCGATGGACGGGAGCGGCTCGCCGCAAACCGAGCAGGTCGTCTCCTCGTTGTCTGCGACGCTTCCGCAGCTCGTGCAGTATCTACTCATTTGTTCCTTTGGCGTGAGCGCCCTTGATGGCGCGGTCGACAAGATCGCGAAGCTCGCGCGACACCTTGAAGTGCGGCACGAACTGGCCGTCGAGATCCACCACCTCTCCGGTGCGCGGATTGCGTCCGATGCGCGGCGCCCGCTCCTTCACGCGGAACGTGCCGAAGCCGCGAATCTCCACATGCTCCTCGTGGCAGAGCGCCTCGGCAACGGTCTTCAGGAAGCCGTCGATCACTGCCTCGGTCTCCAGCTTCGTCAGCCCCGTACCGTCGGCGACCCGGTCGATGATATCCGATTTTGTCATAGCAACCCAAGATGCAAAACCGCCGGGACAAGGCCCAAGAGCAAAGTGGGATCAGGGCGGGGGCTTCCGTGAAAAGTGGACGCCGGAATGCAGCGGGCAGAATGCAGAATGCAGAATGCAGAGTGCAGAGGGCAGAATGCAGAGTGCAGAGGGCAGAATGCAGAATGCAGAGTGCAGAATGCAGAATGCAGGATGTGAAACCTTCTCGACATCGGGGTCGGCATGTGCCGCGCGTACAGGGAAAGGACCACGTTCACCGCGTAATGTCACACGCGGGGTCGGCAGCTTGCCTGCGCGCCTCGCGAGCATCGTCAGCCGAGCGTTCACCGTCCAACACGATTGCACTCCGAAGGACGCTACACTCTCGCCATCCGCATCTCGCCGCCACTCGCATCTCGCTTCTCGCCACTAGAGTAATAATTGAGTACCGCACGTTCCGTGCTGCTCCGTACGTTGCAACCGTCGGCAAACGGCACCGTCGTCCCCTTTCCGTTCCCGATCCGCCCGATGTGGCGTATCGTTCGGTAGACGGTGCCGACCACACGATTCCTCTCCCCTCGCGATACATATTCCTTGCATACCCGTCGTGGGGCGATGCGCTACGCGTTCGCCCGACGGGTACGGCGCCGTGCCGCACGCTGCAGTGGGGGCGCGCGCGGGAAATGCGTACGGCGATGCCGTGCATGATGACCGATCACGCTCGCGGGCGAACGTCTGCGAAGACCTACATGGTCGCACATTCCATTCAACGTTCAGGAGACTCGATAATGGCGGCGAAAAAGACAGGACTGTTCATCGCGTGCTACCGGATCGGCGGCAACAAGCCGGGTGCACCGAGCTTCAACGTCCATTTCGCGGTGGCTGCACCGAGCGAGACGGTGCGCGGCATCGGTGAGATCACGCAGACGACGAAGCCTCCCGTGCATGTCCTGACGAATCTGAACGGCAGCTTCACCTACATGACGGTGATGCCGAAGGTCACGCACATCCTGGTGACGGCCACCGGGTATCCACAGATCACGTGGCCCGCGCACGGCGGCATAGGTCCGGTCATCCAGCCGAACGTACACCTTCGGATGGTGTTGGAGAGCGACTGGAAGAGCGGCACCGCGAACTACAAGTTCCAGGACGCTTCGGGGACATGGCACACGGTGAACGACGCGCCGGTCAAGGCGGTGCCGTGCACGACGATGAGCTGACCGATGAGCTGAGCGGGGAGGAGAGTGAGAGGAGGATGGCCGGGTCCGTTGCTGCTGCGGCAGGCGGCCCCCGGCCCGTATGCACGAACGGTCCGGATGGTTTGCATCCGGACCGTTTGTTATGAGCGGGATGGACGGCGCGGCGTCAGGGCGTGCCGATCGGTGGGCAACGCTCGACGGTGATCTCGCAGGATTCCTCGCCGACCTTCACGGTCAGCACGGTGCCGACCGGCATGACGAGGCTGGTGGAGGTTGCGTTCAGCGAGAACGAGCCGTCGGCATTCGCGGTGGTCGTGGCGCTGTGGCCGCTCGCGTCGGTGACGGTGACCGTCGCGCCTCCCCGAACGGCTCCCTTGTCCCCCTTGATGTACGGGCCGCCGGAGCTGACCGGGCAATAGTAGGCGTGAATCTTCGAGCAGTCGATCGCTGCCCGTGCGGCCGTCGGGGTCGCCAGGATCATGGCCACCAGGGCCGCGGCCGCGAGCAATGTTGTGCGTGTGTTCATCGGTGCACCCTTGCCGGTTGTTGTTTGATGCGGTCTGATTGCCGGATGCCGGCCGTCGTCCGTGAGGCCGCCGTTGGGGCCGGCCCTGCGGAACGAAGCGCCGACGCGCGGCGACGTTCCCGAAACGTAGCCATCGACCGAACATGCCAGGAGTACATGTTTGGGTACCGGCTCGGTGGAGCGCTCGGCCGACGCGCTTGCGTGTTGTTCACGTGGTTGTATCTTTGAGACCGATCGGTCTATTTCGAGCAAACGACGATGACAACACTCAGCAAGGCGGAACGAACCCGGCGGCGGATCGTGGAGGAGGCCGCGAAGCTCTTCAACACGAAGGGGTACGCGGGCACCTGCATCCGGGACATCATGGAGGCGACGGGCCTGGCGAAGGGGGGGATCTACGGCAACTTCGAGAACAAGCGGGCGCTGGAGCTCGCGGCCTTCGAGCATGCGTTGGAGGTGGTGCGCACGGCCGTGCGCCAGCGGATGGACGCATGCGCGGCCGCCGGTGGCCGCGCGGTGGACCAGCTGTACGAACTGCTCGCGTTCTATCAGCAGTATGTGCTGAACCCGCCCGTGGTGGGGGGGTGCCCGATCCTGAACACGGCGGTGGAGGCCGACGATACCGACGCCACGCTGCGCCGCCGTGTGGTGCGGGCGCTGGACGATTGGCGGAAGATGATCGTTCGCATCCTCCGCTCCGGCATCGAGAGCGGTGAGATCCGGGCGACGATCGACCCGGACCATTACGCGGTGATCTTCATCGCGGTGGTGGAGGGGGCGATCATGATGGCGCGCGCGTACGGATCGGCCGCGCTCGCGACGGGGCCGTTGGATCACATCCGCTGGCTCGTCGAGACGCAGCTCAAGGGGTCGCCCGGCGCCTGATCCCCGGCCATGCGGCATCGGCCGGCAGACGCGCGCAAGTCCCCCTGTCGTCTGCGTGCCGTTCTTCTGCGTACCGTAGTACAGACCGATCGGTCCATTCTTGAGCGCGGGATCAGGCGATCGCGCTTGCACACGAATACGAACATGGACATGCAAGAGAATGTGGTTATTCTTTCCGGCGCCAGGACGGCGATCGGACGATTCGGCGGAGAGCTCGCGACGGTGCCGGCAACGCGCCTTGGCGCCGCGGCGATCGCCGCAGCGGTCGAGCGGGCAGGCGTTGTGCCCGATGAGTTGGAGGCCGTGCTCATGGGGAACGTGCTGACCGCGAACGAAGGGCAGGCTCCCGCGCGTCAGGCGGCGCTGTACGCCGGGCTTCCCGAGAGCACGGTGACGACGACGATCAACAAGGTCTGCGCCTCGGGGATGAAGGCGGTGATATCCGGCGCGCAGTCCATCCTGCTCCGCGACGCGCGCGTGGTGGTTGCCGGCGGGATGGAGAACATGTCCGCCGTGCCGTATTATCTCCCCGATTTGAGGATGGGGATTCGCGGCGGCAACGGCAGCGCCGTCGACGGCGTTCTCCGTGATGGACTATGGGACCCGCATCGCGATTTTCACATGGGGAGCGCGGCGGAGTTGTGCGCGAGAGAGTTCGGCATCTCGCGCGAGGAGCAGGATGAATACGCGGCGGAGTCGTATCGAAGGGCGGGGCGTGCCGTCGACTCGGGCGCGTTCGCCGGCGAGATCGTCCCCGTCGAGGTCAGGCGGCGCAAGGGGCCGGCGGTGACGGTGAGCGTGGACGAGGAGCCTGCTCGCGTCCTGTACGAGAAGATGCCGCTGCTCCCCCCGGCGTTCGAGGAGGGGGGAACGGTCACGGCCGCGAACGCGTCGACGTTGAACGACGGCGCCGCCGCGCTTGTGCTGGCCTCCGGTGAATACGCCGAGGAGAGGGGGCTGCGCCCGCGCGCGAGGCTGCTGGCCTATGCCGAGGCGGAGCAGGCACCGGAGCGCTTCACCACCTCACCTGCGCTTGCGATCCCGCGCGCGGTGGAGCGCGCGGGCCTGAGCATGGACACGATCGACCTCTTCGAGATCAACGAAGCCTATGCCGTGGTGGCGCTGGCGAACATGCGGCTGCTGCGGCTCGGCCCCGAGCGCGTGAACGTGCTCGGCGGAGCGGTGGCGCTCGGGCATCCGATCGGATGTTCCGGCGCCCGCATCATCGTCACGCTGCTGACCGCGCTGGAGCTGAACGGCGGGCGCTACGGCGTCGCGGCGGTCTGCAACGGCGGCGGCGGCGCCTCGGCGGTGGTGATCG
This sequence comes from uncultured Alphaproteobacteria bacterium, assembly GCA_964549365.1. Taxonomy (GTDB): domain Bacteria; phylum Bacteroidota; class Ignavibacteria; order OLB7; family OLB7; genus JAFDZV01. Next base: position 2,808 of record CAZJYH010000123.1, on the reverse strand, counting down.
AACGAATGGGGGCATGACGCAACGGTGCACGCGGGACAATATTCACGTATCTGTACGGAGGAGCTTTCGATGGATCAACGACGTGTGGTGGTTACCGGCATCGGCGCGGTGACGCCGATCGGGATCGGCAAGGAGGAGTTTTGGAAGGGGACGCTCGAAGGGCGATCCGGCGCGGGGCCGATCACGTCGTTCGACACGACGGGACACCTGACCACGTTCGCGTGCGAGGTGAAGGGGTTCGATCCCGAGGCGTACACGGACCGCAAGACGGCGGCGCGCAACGATCGCTACGTGCTCTTCGCGCTCGCGGCGGCCGGTGAGGCGCTGCGCGACTCGGCGATCGATCTCGGCGCGGTGGATCGCGATCGCTTCGGCGTGGTGTTCGGCTCCGGCATCGGCGGCATGAAGTCCTACGATCATCACTTCCGTGCCTTCATCGAGGGGGGGCCGCGACGCGTGAGCCCGTTCTTCGTGCCGCAGATCATCGCCGACATGGCCGCCGGGCTGATCTCGATCGAGCACGGGCTGCGGGGCCCCAACTACGCCACCGTGTCGGCCTGCGCCACCAGCATCCACGCGCTCATCGACGGATATCTCCTGATCACCAACGGCTTCGCCGATCAGATGCTGTGCGGCGGCTCGGAGGCCTCGGTGACGCCGATGAGCGTGGCCGGGTTCAACGCGGCCAAGGCACTCTCGACGCGCAACGACGACCCCGCAACCGCCTCGCGTCCGTACGATGCCGATCGCGACGGGTTCGTGCTGGGGGAAGGGGCCGGGGCGCTGCTGCTCGAGACGCTGGAGTCGGCACGCGCGCGCGGCGCGCACATCTACGCCGAGCTGTGCGGCGTGGGGTTGAGCGCCGACGCGTATCATATCACCGCGCCGCTTCCCGACGGCTCAGGCGCCGCGCGGGCGATGCGGACGGCGATCGAGCGCGCCGGCCTGCAGCCCACGGACATCGACTATGTCAACGCGCACGGAACGTCCACCGAGCTGGGGGACCTTGCGGAGATCGCCGCGGTTCGAAGCGTGTTCGGCGCGCACGCATACGATCTGAACATCAGTGCGGGGAAGTCCATGACCGGGCACCTGCTGGGCGCCGCCGGAGCGGTGGAGTCCATCGCCTGTCTGATCGCGATCGCCGAGCAGCTGGTGCCGGCCACCATCAACATCGAGCGCCTCGATCCGGCGATCGACCTGAACGTCACGCCGAACGTTGCACAACGTCGAGGCGTGCGCTACGTGCTGAACAACGGCTTCGGCTTCGGGGGGCACAACGCGACGGTGATCTTTGGAGCAGTGTGACGCGGGCGGGCGCCGCGTGGATGTGTCCCGTATCTCAATGCGTTGACGAAGAACGTCGGGGATCCTGCACGCCTTCGGGGCGCCGATGATGGTGCGAACCCTGCCGGCCGGCGGTATCGCTCCGCTCAACCACCGTCTACCGGCTGCGAACCCTACGGGTTTGGGAGAGGTGCCGGCCTCGGCATGTTGTGCCGGAGTTGACTCCGGCACCGGCCTCGGCATGTTGTG
>CAZJYH010000123.1:0-1172 GCA_964549365.1 uncultured Alphaproteobacteria bacterium | reverse complement strand
TTGACTCCGGCACCGGCCTCGGCATGTTGTGCCGGAGTTGACTCCGGCACCGGCCCGACGACATGGATCCCGTCAGGTCGAGAGAGTTCGGCAGCGGAGCGTATCGTTCACAGCCCGATCTTTTTCGTTCCTTGCTCTTCTCTCGTTTCCTGCTCATCCCGCGTCGCGCTCCGCCAGCTCCATCCATCGTTCCATGGCGGCGGCAAGCCGTCCCTCCAGCTCCGAATGCTGCGCGGCGAGCGTCTGTGCCGCGAGATAGTCCGATCCCACCGCCGCAAGCCTCGTCTCCATCTCCTCCTTCTCCGACTCCATCCGTGCGATCTCTCCTTCGAGCGACGACAGCTCCTTGCGTTCCTTGAAGCTCAGCTTCGCCGGGCGATCGGTTGGTGCCTGCGCTGCGCCCGCCGATCCCGTAGCGCGCGCATCGGCGCGTTTGCCCGCTGCCTGCTCTGCGGCCTGCTCCGCCGCCTCTGCCGCCTCGCGCGCGCGTATCTCCAGAAACGCGCTGTAGTTCCCCGGATATTCCCGGATGCGCCCCTCTCCCTCGAAGCGGAACAGATGGTCGGCCGTGCGATCCAGGAAATAGCGGTCGTGGCTGACCACGATCACGGTGCCGGGGAAGGAGTCCAGATAGTCCTCCAGCGCCATCAGCGTGTCGATGTCCAGGTCGTTCGTCGGCTCATCGAGCAGCAGCACGTTCGGCGCCCCCATCAGCACGCGCAGCAGGTACAGCCGCCGCCGCTCGCCGCCGCTGAGGCGTTCGATCCGTGCATACTGCATGTCGGGGGGGAAGAGGAAGCGCTCCAGCATCTGCCCGGCGGTGATGACGCCGCCGTCGGCGGTTCGGATGCTCTCGGCCACCTCGCGGATGTAGTCGATCACGCGCAGCTCGTCGTCGAGGGCGCGGCTCTCCTGATCGTAGTAGCCGATCGCAACGGTGAGCCCCGTCTCCACGCTCCCGCTGTCCGGCTGCAACGTGCCGGCCATGATCTCCAGCAGCGTGGTCTTTCCCGCGCCGTTGGGGCCGATCACGCCCAGGCGTTCGCGCGGCTGCACCACGTAGGTGAAATCCCGCAGGAGCACGGCATCATCGTACGCCTTCGAGACGCCGTGCCGTTCCAGCACCTAGCTGCCGAGGCGCCGCGATCCGATGGCGATGTCCAGCTCCTCGC
>CAZJYH010000122.1:7663-10353 GCA_964549365.1 uncultured Alphaproteobacteria bacterium | reverse complement strand
CGCCTCGACCGCGCAGAAACCAACGGATGTTTCATCGTTAAGCTGAGCCGGATCTGATGAGCAAGAGCAAAACGGTTTTAGGGCGCGGCCTGGGCGCCCTCCTCTCCAGCGTCCCCGAGATAACGCCCGAGCAACGGCAAGGGCTGCAGTCGGATGACGGCGTATCGGTCGGCACGATCTGCTTCATCGAGATTGCGCGCGTGCGGAGCAATCCGTTTCAGCCCCGCCTGGATTTCAACGCCGAAGCCCTGCAGGAGCTGAAGCAATCGATCGTCGAGAACGGCGTGATTCAGCCGATCACCGTGCGCCGTGTGCCGAACGGCTTCGAGCTCGTCTCCGGCGAACGCCGTGTCCGCGCATCGACCAACGCCGGCCTGACGACCATCCCGGCCTATATCCTGAACGTCGAGTCGGACCGCGCGATGCTGGAGATGGCGCTGATCGAGAACGTTCAGCGCGAAAATCTGAACCCGATCGAGGTTGCGCTGGGCTATCAGCGGCTGCTGCGCGAATGCTCGTTGACGCAGGAGGAGGTGTCGCAGAAAGTAGGGAAGGATCGCTCCACGGTCACCAACTTCATTCGACTGCTGAAGCTGCAGGATCCGATCCAGGCATCGCTGCGGAACAACGAGATAACGATGGGCCACGCGCGAGCGCTGTTGACGATCCAGGACGACCAGGAGCGCATGGAGATCTGGCGGAAGGTTCGCGATGAGGGGTTGTCGGTGCGTCGCACCGAGGCGATCGTCAAACAGGCAGCCGCAGCCGGCCAGCGCAAGGGAAAGACTCAGTCGGCACAAACCGCCGAGGGGAACGGTGACGGCGTAACGCGCTCGCGAATGGAGGTGATGTATGCCGATATCGGCAATCGCCTGCAGCAGACGCTCGGAACGCAGGTTCGGATCAAGGCGGGGCCGGCCGGCGACGGCGTTATCACGGTGGAATTTTATTCCAGTGAGGATCTGGAACGTCTCCAGGAGCTTTTCGCCTCGATCGAACGGAATGGTTGAGCGAAGCAACGGTGAGCCGGCAACGGTGAGCCGACCGATCGCTCTCGCCCGGCGTCTTTGCATGAGACACTCTGAATGGAACTGACGGATTACCTGGCACTTCTCGGAATGATCGCCGGCATCGCCTACCTGGTGATGGCGGTGGTGGCATTCAACAGGTCGCGTCGCCGGCGCGATGAGGCTCGACAGGCCGACAATGGGCGCGTGATCCTCAGCATCGAGGATGGCGGGCTCGTAGAGGGTGAATCCACGGCCGATCGTATGCACAAGTTGGCCGCCATCTGTGCGTCGATCGGGCGCCGGGCGTTCGGCGAGGAGTTCGACTTCTCCGTGGAGAGCATAACGCGCGTTGATCGCGCCATCGCGCGCGCATGGGGCGACGCCGATGTCGACGGTGTGGATGCGATGGTGCTCGATTCCTTCGGCGCATATGTCGGCGAGGTTCTTGTGCGGCGCACGCGCGGCCGCTGGGTGAGCGGAATTGCTCAGAGCGAGCCCGCCTCGATTCTCCTGCTCGTTCCCGGTGGCGAAACCGTGAGCGTCTCGCCGTTCCTGCTGGTGCGGGAGAAATTCGCGAAGCCGTACCGGTTCGATCTCGCCATTGCCTTCACCGCGCTGGAGCAGAAGTTGAAGGAATTGAAGGCCGCATGATCCATCACACCACTCACATCCGTGTTCGTTATCCGGATACCGATAAGATGGGCGTGGTGTATCATGCCGTGTATGTGGAATATCTGGAGACGGGGCGCACGGAGATGATGCGCGATCTCGGGATGTCCAACGCGGCATTGGAGACGGGGGGCGTCATGCTGCCGGTGCTCGGCTTCGGATTGACAATTAAACGCCCGGCGCGGTATGATGAAATCCTGACCGTGCACACGTTCGTGCGTCATCCGATCGGCGCGCGATTCCGTTTGGAGTACGAGGTGCGCCGCGACGATGAACTGTTGGCGACCGGGTTTACCGAACACGCGTTCACCACCGTCGACGCGATGAGGCCGGTTCGCCCGCCGCGCGCGTTCGTTGAACTGATCGCGGCCGCCGACGATGGCTCGGGCCTTGTCGAATAATTGTCCAACACGTTGGTGCCGCTACTGCTCGCCGAATTTCTGCCCGCGAAGTATCGCTGGATCTGCCGATTCCTTTATCCCCTTTAATCGTTACCACGCGTATTCGTGATTTCTCCCTTGCATCGATTCCGGTCGGTTATTATGTTCGTCTCGAGAATGAAATAGCGACGCTGCCACTCTCCCATACTCTCTCCCGACAGTGTTCTGTTCGTGGCCCAATTGACCCCGGATTGTCGTCGGAATGTCAACCGCCGCGATAATGTTGCTCGATGAATTGCAGTGGTCCTGTAAATAATCATTCGCGCCATTCCCGACATCGTCGCGATCGGCGCCTTCATTTCTATAGTCCAAGAGGAAATGGTTCAAGGAGGAATTCGATATGCGAAGGTACTATTCGGCCGCGCGACATTGTACGGTCATCCTCGGTCTGATCGTTCTCGGAGCGGCCACGCTGCACGCGCAGCCCGGTCAGCCCTGTGTGCCCGACTGTCCTGACGATCATTGGACAGTGACTACCAAGCAGATTACGTTGTTGGTCCCGAATGACGGTACCATTCCCGGCTACACCGGTGGATGCGTGCTGACGGTGGACTATGTAACGCGTACGGCC
>CAZJYH010000122.1:0-7653 GCA_964549365.1 uncultured Alphaproteobacteria bacterium | reverse complement strand
CGGATGCGCGTCGATATCTCGGCCCCCTGCGGCCCGGTGCTGCAGTGGCTGGTGGCGCAGGAGAACAGCCAGGACCGCACGGTGCTCAACGGTTGGACGAAGATCATGCACAACAAGGCCGACGACATGATCGCAGTGGCGGAGTTTGCAAGCCTCTATTCCAACCAAGGGTATCCGAACAACGTGCGCTGTGGGGTGGGCTCGGATCTCCAATGGCGCTCCTCGAAGCAAAGCTGTGCCGACTGGGTGATCACCTGCGTCGGAGGAGAGTATGTCGCGGAGTTGCTCCCGTGTCCGGAGGCCGGATGTTGTCTCCAGTATTTCGAGATCTGTTACGATCCGGTGCTTGGGCCGGTCGTCAAGCGGGTCGGTAGTCCGACGCCGACGGGGCCGTGTGGCTACACTCCCTACCTGAACTGCTTCGGCGGCATTCAGGGAGAGAAGTGCCTGCCGCTCTGCGACGATTGATGCGATGGCCATCGGCCGACGAACATGATCCGCGATGCACCCCGGCCGTATTGCGCCGGGGTGCATCCTCGGTGTGCGATCGCCGGCACGCACGGCACTATTCGTTCCCTATTCCCATATCCTAGCATTGAAGCCTTTTCGGAGTCAGCCATGCATCAACGCTCCATATGGGCAGCGGCCCACTGTGTGCCGATCCTTCTCGTTCTAATGTCGGTCGCTGTTTCCGCGCAGCACTACGGCGCGGACGGCGCGTTCTCCGTCGTCGACACCGCCGTCTTCAACAGTATTGTCGGTTGGGATTGGGAGTACAGCCATGTGCGGAGTGTCGACGACCAGCACTGCGTCGCCGTCCTGAACCTCTTCGCGGGCTTTCGCCATGCCGCGATCCGCGCATCCAGCGACGGCGGCGACACGTGGCGTACCGTTTTGCTGCATAGCCGTGGTGACTACTCGCCCGATTGGATGAACTATGGGGTTCAAATCCGCGACATCGCGACGCCGACTGCGCGGCTCTGGCTTGCCGTGGCAGACACGACGTGGGGGCATGAAGATGTCTCCGTTTCACCGCCCGTCACAAACTACCGACTCAGCCGCGCGATTCTCCGCACCACCGATGCCGGGGTCACATGGCAATCGATCGCATGGGCGCCGTATCCGGCGAACCCGTTCCTGAGCATCACGATGCTCGACTCGGCAAACGGCGTGGTTGTCGGTATCGATTCGGCGTTCAGGACCACCGACGGCGGGAACACTTGGAGCGCGTTCTCCTATCCTCCGATCGCGTGCCCGGGAAACATCGACAAACTCTGGATGTTCTCGCCGACGCACTATAGGGCGCTGACGTACGATTTCGCGAACAAGGCGTACGTCCGATTCGAGACCACGAACGGCGGCGGGGACTGGAGCCGGGATGTGATATCTCAAACGCTGAGCTCGGAACGGGTTTGTTTCATCAACGCGGATGTCGGTTGGCTGGCGAGCTGGGATACCACCGGGGATGCTCTGGTTGCCAGAAGCTTCATCAGGAAGACGACGGACGGGGGGCTCACCTGGCGAACGATGTATGAGAAGGAACACCGGCATCCGACCGGCTTGCGAAGTGTGAACTTCGCGGATGACCTGCACGGGTTCGCGGGCGGAACCGGCGGCGAGTTCCTTTACACCAGCGACGGCGGCGCGAACTGGCTGCGGTACGATTCGGTCTTCTGGTATGACGGAGCAAGCGTTGGTGAGTACGCTTCCTTTACGTCGATCGCGCCGTTGAGCACCTCCTCCGCGTTGATCGGCGTGACGACCACGAAGCTGGCGCGGTATCGTGCGCCGGCGGCCTCGGTGGGCGACGAGCGAGGAGGCCGGGCTGCCGCCGCGTTGATCGCCACGCCCAATCCCGCGCGCGACGTGCTGCACCTGAGCGGCCCGCTCGAACCGCATGCGACGGTGCACGTTCTCGATCTGCTTGGACGCCCCGTGCGCATGGTCCGCCCGGGAGATTCCGGCGCAGCCGGCATCGACATCGACGTTGCCGATCTCCCCGCGGGCATGTATCTGGTGCAAGTGGATGGGATGGATCGGGGGATGGCCGCGTGGTTCATCAAACGATGAAAGGCTATCTCGCTCGTACGAACACGGCGCAGTGATGCACAGCCATGGCTACCGGCAGCGTGTCGCGCCGGTAGTGTTGCGCCAGCATGGTGCCCACGCCGGGCAATCGCTGCAGGGCAACCAGAGAAGTGGCGTCGCTGCCGCTGATTCCCGGAAGGCTGTCGGCGATGTCGACCACGATCACGCGCGGGCGAACGCGCAACAGATACGTCGCGAGTTCTGTGCGCCATATCGGCGGCGCGAACGGGGCCGTGACGTACGATGTGCCGGTGATCCTGGAGCGCGTTGTTGTGCCTGCCGATAGAGCGATCATCGAGCCCTGGCTCGAAAGGACGAACATCTCATGGTCGGTGGAGAGGTGGCCGTTTCCGCCCATGCCGTAGCGCCGGCGCAGCGCGGCGCCGAACTCGTGGAGGCGGTCCGGGGCGGGGTCGACGGCGGTTACGGCCGGAATGAGCGTATGCCACAGCCACCGCGGGATTGGGCCGAACAGCAACGCAGCGACGGCGAGCGGCGGAATCATGAACCGCGCGTAGCCATACCGGACGCGTCGTGTTGCGTGTCGTTGCGTCGCCGCGGTGATCCCGTACGCGGCAACCATCGCCGCGAACCCGTGGATCCGGATGAAGTGGTACGTGGCATACTTGGCCTCTATGGCCACGGTTGCCAGCATCGTCAGGAGGCCGAGCGTTGCGAACAGGAGCAGACGCCGTGAAGCCGGGTGCGCGGCATCCTGTCGGGGTCTTCTTCGCATGAGCGCCGCAATGCCGGCCATCATCCCGGCGAACCATGCCAGGGTGAGATCCTGTGCGAGGTGTTCCGGTATCCGCACGAGCAGGTTCTTCAACCCGCGCGTCGGTGGGCTCCATTCGATAGCGGCGTATGGGCCGATGAATCGGGCGATCTGGCTGAAGTCGTGCCACAGTCCGCCGATCTCCATGTAGAGCGCGAGCCCCGCCGGAGCGATCGCGCAGCCGAGGGCGAGCATCGAGAGACGTCCGACGCGCCGGGCCCACGAAGCTCTTCCCGGCATCAGCGCCATCAACGCCGTGGGGATGACGAGCGCCCCCATCGTGAACTTGAAGACGAAGAGCACGCCGCAGAGCAGTCCGGCGATGCACCAGGCCGTAGCCGACCTTCGCACCAGAATCAGCCACGCAACTCCCATCCCGACAAGACATGCAACGGACTCGCATTGCGCGCCGTCGCCGTAGCCCGTGCCGTAGTAGACGCTTGCATAGATCACCGCCGCCAGCGCGGCCGTTCCGTCGGACGCGCCGCAGCGGCGGGCGAGGGCGATCATCAGCAGGCAGGAGCTCGCCTGAATCAACAGGTCGAGCACACGCACGCCGACGGGGTCGCCGGCCAGAGCGGCAACCGCATAGTAGTAGTAGATCGCCGGTGGCTTGATGTCGACGAAGTCACGATAGGGGAGCTCTCCGTTCAGAATGCGCCGGCCGCAGACATAGAAGAAGGATTGGTCGTGCCCCAGCGGCAACAGCAGGGACGGGAACGCAATCAGCGCAAGCAGCAGGCCGACCGCCAGCCAGCAACGCCGGTTGAAGGAGGTGTCCGGAAACGCGAATCGCGCCGGGCTCTGCCGGGTTGTCGGAGTGAGGTGCGTGAGATCTGTTCGCATCATGTACGTCGTGATTGAACGGATCGGCTCGTCCTGCGGTATGAAGGCTCGGCGCGCCGCCGTGGTACGGCGTGGTTCGAGACCGGGCAGGAAGCGAGACGGCACGGCGCGGCCATTGCGGAAACGCGATCTGGTTCAGCGCGGTCGGCGTGCGGTTGTTGGGTTGTTGTACGGTTGTGTCAGTGTTCCATATGCGGGCCTAACCCGTCAACATCCGAGATTGTTAGCGGGCGTGCCGGTTGCCTGAAGGGATGCGCTGTGACTGCGGATGTTGTGGACGTCGGTGGGTGAAGGCGGCGGGGAGCGGTGGTTCGAAATGCGAAGCGCCCCGGGAACTCCCGGGGCGCCACAGGCTTTCATGTCGGCACGGGCCGAACGATGCACTCCGACTCAGCGGGCGTCGATCGACGTATAGTGCATCTCCAGGTTGCCGGTGTAGTCGGCAGCCGGCCGGATCAGGCGGTTGTCCGACTGTTGCTCGATGAAGTGCGCAGTCCATCCGCTCATGCGGCTCATCGCGAAGATCGGCGTGAACAGATCGATCGGAATGCCCATCAGGTAATAGGTCGATGCCGAGTAGAAGTCCACGTTCGGGTACAGGCCCTTCTGCGCGAGCACATACTGCTCGATCGTGCGCGACATCTGATACCACTGCGTCTGCCCGGTCTCCTGGCCCATTTGCTCCGACATCTTGCGAAGATGCGTGGCGCGCGGATCCTCGGTCTTGTAGACGCGATGCCCGAAGCCCATGATCTTCCGCTTGCTCGCCAGTGCGTCGGCGATCCACTGCTCGGCGATGTTGGGATCGTTGATCTCGAGGAGCATCTTCATCACCTGCTCGTTCGCGCCGCCGTGCAGCGGGCCCTTCAGCGCGCCGATGGCGCCCACCACCGCCGAGTACATGTCCGACAGCGTGGCCGCGATAACGCGGGCGGTGAACGTGGAGGCGTTGAACTCGTGATCGGCGTGGAGGATCAACGCCGTGTCGAACATCTTCACGTGTTCGGCCGAAGGCTCGGTGCCCAGGAGCATCCAGAGGAAGTTCGCGGCGATCGAGAACTCCGGACGCGGGCGATGCAGATCGCCGCCGGTGCGGATACGATGAACGTATGCAACGATGATCGGGGTCTTGGCGAGGAGGCGAATCGCCTTGCGATAGTTCGCCGCCGCACCGTTGTCGTTGCGATCCGGATCGTAGAACGCAAGGGTGCTGATGATGCCGCGGAGTGCCTCCATGCCGTTGGAGTCATCCGGAATCTGCATCATCTGCGCCATCACTTCGCGCGGCAGATGCATCTCGGCGCGCAACTGACCCACGAACTCGTCGAGCTGTGCCCGTGTCGGCAGGGAGCCGTTGAGCAGCAGATACGCAACTTCCTCGAAGCTGCCCTGTACCAGTTCGTGGATGTCATAGCCGCGATAGATCAGTCGACCCTCGCGTCCATCGATGAAGCAGATCGCCGATTCACCGGCGATGATATCCTCAAGGCCTTTCTTCTGTACCTCAGCCATACGACGTGTTGTTGATCAGGTGTTTGATAGAACGCAAATAATCAGGCGAAGATAGGAAATCGCGCGCTTTTTGACGAGGGGCGTGTGCGAACAATTCACAATGTGACACCGTTCATGCCTTCGTTCGCGTGCCTCGGGCCGACGGTCGCGGCGGTTTGCGTATACTTCCGGCTCAATGCGATTCAAGTCCTACACGCTCCTGATCGCACGCCGCTATCTGGCGCCGAGCCGCAGGACCCGGTTCGTGAGCTTCATCACGGCCATTTCCGTGCTCGGCGTGATGTTCGGCGTGACCGCGCTCCTCGTCTCGTTGTCGATCCTCGACGGCTTCGACGGGACGCTTCGCACGAACATGGTCTCGTTTCTCGGCCACATCGAGGTGACCTCGTTCGGTGGGCGGCCGCTCAGGAACTACCCGCAAACCCTGGCGCAGGTGCCTCGGAAGGTGCCCGGTGTGAGGGCGATCAGCCCGTTCGCCGCGCGTGAGGCCATCCTTCGATCGCGCACCGCGCTGGAGGGTGTGCTGCTGCGCGGCGTGCTGACATCGAACAACGTCTCGGCGATCCGCAACAAGATCATCGTCGGCTCCTTCGCGTTCCCGACCGATTCGGCCGCCACACCTCGGATCGTGATCGGCGAACGTCTGGCGCGGAAGCTGCTGTTGAAGCTCGGTGACACCGTGGTGGCCTTCAGCCCGAACGGTCTTCCGTCGCCGGACAACCCGCCCGCCATCGAGCAGTTTGTCGTCGGCGGCATCTACCGAACAGGCATGGCGCAGTTCGACGACATCTATACCTATACGTCGCTGCAGGTGGCGCAGCGGATGTTCGAGTATCAGCCCGATCAGGTCACCGGCTACGACATCCTCGTGCAGGATGTGGCGTCGGTCGACTCGGTTGCCCGCCGGCTCGACACGGCGATGGGCTTCCCACACTTTCCGCGCACCGTGTTCGACATCTACCAGGCGATCTTCGCCTGGCTCGATCTGCAGCGCGCGCCGATCCCAATCATTCTGGGGCTGATCATCATCGTGGCGGCGTTCAACGTGGCTTCCACCCTGATGATGATGGTGCTGGAGAAGACCGAATCGATCGGCGTTCTCGCCACCATCGGCGCGCGTCCGTCCGGCATCGTGGGCATCTTCGTGGGGAAGGGACTGCTGATCGGTACCGTCGGGACGCTGCTCGGTGTTTTGCTGTCGCTCGGCTTCACACTGGTGCAGATGTACCTGAAGCCGCTTCGGCTCGATCCCTTGATATACTTCATCGATGCCGTGCCCGTATCGCTGAACCCGTGGCACTATGTGATCGTGATCACGCTGTCGCTGTTGCTCTCGCTCCTGTTCACGATCATCCCGGCCGTGCTCGCGTCGATGGTGCGTCCCGTCAACGCTCTGCGCTTCCGTTGATCGGATACACTGCGCGTTGCACCCGGCCGCTCTCCGAAGTGGTTTCGTTCAGCAACTATCATTCCGCATTCGACCTCCCCTGAGACATGGCCGGCATACCTGAAGAGATCGTTGAGCGTGTGAAGGCCGAGGCGAACATCGTCGATGTCGTCTCCGACTACGTTCGCCTGCGCCGCGCCGGCAAGAACTGGCTTGGGTTGTGTCCGTTCCACGACGACTCCAAGCCGTCGATGCACGTTGAGCCGGTGCGCGGGATCTTCAAGTGTTTCGCGTGCGGCAAGGGGGGAAACGTCTTCACGTTCCTCATGGAGCTGAACGGATGGACGTTTCCGGAGACCGTTCGCAGCCTGGCGCAGGGGCTTGGGATCGACATCCCCGAGGACACGCGCGAGCGCGAGGGGTACGGCGAGAACGAGCGGATCGCCGCCGCCGTTCGCGACGCGGCCGCGTTTTTCCAGTCCACGCTCCGCGCCGATGCCGGCACCGACGCCGTCGCCTACTACCGCAAGCGTGGCTTCACCGACGAGACGATCGCGCGCTTCCATCTCGGGTATGCGCCCGACGCCTGGGATGCGCTGTTGAAGCATCTCAGTCTTGCCGGCTACGCCGCCGAGGAGTTGGAGCGCGCGGGGCTGGTGATCCGGCGTGAGGGGCGTGTGGGGCATTACGATCGGTTCCGCGGTCGCACCATCTTCCCGATCTTCGGCGCCACCGGGAGAATCCTCGGGTTCGGCGCGCGCCGGATGAAGGAGGACCCGGACCAGCCGAAGTACCTCAACTCCCCCGAATCGCCGATCTACCAGAAGAGCCGTGTGCTCTACGGCCTGTTCCAGGCGAAGGACGCCATCCGGCGCAGCGGGTTCGCGGTGATGGTGGAGGGGTACGTCGATGTGATCTCGCTGCACCAGGCGGGCATCCGGACCGCGATCGCCACGTGCGGCACCGCGATCGCACAGGAGCATGCCGAGCTGATCTCGCGCTATTGTTCGCGCGTGGTGCTGGTGTTCGACAGCGACAAGGCCGG